>WRMT01000001.1 GCA_009777005.1 Methanobrevibacter sp.
TTTTTAAAAATTTTAATATTATATTTATTTATTAATTTAAATGATTAAAATTTATATTTTTTAATAAAAATAATTAATAACTATTTATTTTAAAAAATAATTTAAATATGATTGATTTTTAGAAAATTAATAATTTTTTATAAAGAATTTAATTCAAACTTTTCTTCAAGGACAATAATCTTTTTTCATCGGATTGTTGTTATTTGTGTTTGTAGTTGTTTTCCTGCAAATGCTATGGCAATAGCTATTATTTTTTTATCAAAGTATTTTTCATAGTACTTTTTATTCTTTATCTGTTCTTCTGCACTTTTTAACATTTTTTCAAAGCTTATAATGGGTTGGTCTGTGTCTTTTTTGGTTTTTGAAAATTTAAATTCAGCTACTACTATAAAATCTTCTTCTTTTAAAACCATGTCTATATATCCAGTATTAGTAGGAGTTTCTCCTTCTATTTCAAAACCTAAAGCATATAACCAAGCTAAAAAGATTGATAGATAATAAAATTCTCGTTCAATATGAATTCTAGCAGGAATTCTTGCAAGAAAAGCTTTCATTTCTTTTTGAAAGCTATCATTATCAAGTTTTTCAATTTGTGAAATGATTTTATCTTTTCTTTCACTTATCTTATTTTCAGATAAATTTAAATCAATCAAATGATCTAGTAGAGAGCTTTCCACTTCAAAATTAGGAAATTCAAGTTTATAATGGATGACATCATTGATAATTATCTTTTCAGTGATGGTTAAATATCCTGTTTGGAAAAATAAAGTTATAGGATCTAAATTATTATAATCAAAAGTATTAAACCTTGATTGTTTGATGATAATAGGTTTTAATACTGCTGAGTAGTCATTAGATTTTTTTAAAACATTTATAAGAAATTCTGGTGTTCCAGTATCAAACCAATAGTCAGAAAATTCATAGCTATTAAATAATTTTAAGGTTGAAAAGGGATTATAAACCTTGTTTTCACCATCCCAACTATAACCATCATACCAAAAATTAATTTTTTCAAAAACTTGGTTTTCAGATAATGATAAATCATCTTTAAGAAGGTTTATATAATCTTTAAACTGATTTTTTAGCTCTTGATGAGTATATCCACAAATACAAGCAAAATTCTTATTCAAAGTAATATCATTTAAATTATTTAAACCTGAAAAAATAGAAGTTTTAGAGAATTTACTTACACCTGTTAAAAATATGAATCTTAAATATTTATCATTAGATTTTAAAACTTGATAAAACCCACTTAAAACATCACGATTATGTTTAGCTACTTCAATGTTTTTGATAGCATCTATTATAGGGAAATCATACTCATCAATGAGTACTACAACTTTTTTACCTGTTTTTTTATAAACTTCTATTATTAAGTCTGTGAATTTTTCAGATAAGTTTTTACTATAAAGTTTCACTGAAAATTCTCTTGTTAATCTATTAATTATATCATTTAAAATTATTTCTAATTTTTCAGGTGTTTTGTAGCTTCCTTTTCCAAGATCTATTTTCACTACAGGAAATTTTTCATTCCAATCCCATTTATCATAAATATAAAGATTTTTAAAAAGTTCTTTATTTCCTTTAAATAGCTCTTCTAAAGTACTAAGGAGTAATGACTTTCCAAATCTTCTGGGTCTTGATAAAAAATAAGTTTTACCCTTGTTAACCATTTCATAAATAGCTAATGTCTTGTCTACATATATATAATCCTCTTGGATAATTTCAGAGAAAGTCGACATCCCCAAAGGTAATTTTTTCATGAAAATCCTCACCATATTCTATTTATTTTTACAATCATGTATATTTTTATTGGATAGTTGTTATTTGTGTTTGTAGTTGTTTTCCTGCAAATACTATGGCAATAGCTATTATTTTTTTATCAAAATATTTTTCATAGTATTTTTTATTTTATTTTTTATTTTCTGATTTTCTGGAACTGTCAAAAATTACTGTGCTGACTTTTGATTTTCTTAGATTAACACAAGAAAATAGTTCATCTATAGCAAAAACATCGCTTAATTCATTAACATCACATTTAAATGACTTCGTCTTTCATTTTCCAAGCATTTTTCACTTTAAAAATTTTAAGAATTTTAAGAATTTTTCCTTAAGTTGATAGTCGTTAGAATAATAATTTTATCCATTTAAAAAAAAAAAAAAAAAAAAAAAAAAAATTTTTAAATTTTTTTACATTCTTAAAAAATTTTTTTTTTTTTAAAAAATTTTTTTTTTTAAAAATTTTATAAATTTTATAATTTTTTTTTTAATTGATAAATGTTAGAAAAAAAATTTTTTTCCTTTAAAAAAAAAAAAAAAAAAAAAAAAAAAAACTTTTAAACTTTATTCACTGCTCAAAAGATGTTTTTTTTTAGTCAATCAAAGATTCTAATAAACCTTTATTACTTACATTTGTATTGTTAGCTCCATTCATTTTTGAATTTGTAAGACCAGTTAACTTTTGAACAAATATATCTGACTTTTTAAGATTTTCCATTGTAGCTTTGGTTACTTTTTCGTGATAATGTCTAGCATGTGTATTACGATAAGTAAAGTAGACGTAAGCGAAATAAACAATTCCAGCAAGAGCAAAAATCCAAGAATAATCAGAATCAGAAAATATTAATGCTATAATGATTCCAATTAGTTCTACTATAGCTGAAACACCTAATAACTTAGGCATGTGGAGAGGTACACTTCCCATTATTTCTTTTGTTCTGGCATTTACTGCAACATAATGTAAAAGTTTCTTTTGATTATTTTGAACCTCTTGGTAGCTATATAACCACACAGGTAAATAAGCAGCAATCCATTTTTGCCCTTTAATATCTAATTGTTCATTTGACCATCTAACACCTCTATCATATTGTTTTAAAGTTTTGTTAGCTTGAAACCTTGCAATGTCTTTAGCCTGATTAGTAGCTATGCCTTTTAATTGTTCAATATTTATATCACGTTTTTCTGATGTATATCCTTTCAAATAGTTAGCATTCCAATTTACACTGTTTTCAGTGTCAAATGGCATGATAGCATTTATTATATTGTTTGTTTTTTCAGATGGTATATTGCTTAATTTATCAGCACTTGATTCAATTGTTAAGTCATCTATAAGTATATCAAATTCACGTTTAACATCATATAAATCTGCATCATAATATGTTTTCTCATCATCCCCACTTTTACGAGTATATCTTCTAACTTGATGTTCTCCTTGCCCAGATAATTTTGAATGAGCATTGATATCAACAACCATATAAGGTAAGTAAACTCCCATAACATTTTGTGTCGTGAATTCTTCTTTAAATACTGGATGTGCAAAAAATTTTCTCTTATCTACAAATTTTTCAATTTCTGCTTTAGCTATATCTTTTTTCAATTTAAAAGGTAATACCATATCAGGTATACTTCCATTTGGAATTTGTTGATTAACTGATAAGGTATTTCTACACCAATGGCATCTTGCCTGAGTAGCTTCACTTGTGTCAATTATTACCTCAGCTCCACAGCTACTACATTTAAAAGTCAATACATCATCTACATCTGCAATAATATCTTGAGCTCCTGAACCTAATACTTCCCCTTCTAAGTTACGTAAATCCTCATCGGTATCAGGTATTATTTTTTTTGACTCAAATTCATGTCTGCAAAAGTTACATCTTAATTTTCCATTATCTTGATTAAGTGAAATATCAGTTGAACCACATTTAGGACATTTATTTTGTCCATCTTTAGCATCACGATCAGTTTGAATGATTTTAGGTTCATCAGTAGAAGTATTTACTTCACTATTATTTTCATTTTCTAAATTCGTTAAATCTTCTTCTTGCATAGGCTATCCCTCTAAAATCTTGAATTTTTCTTTATCAAATTCTTCTTGTGATATAACTCCAGCATCAAGTAATTTTTTAAGTTTTAATAATCTATCATATGGATCTTCTTCTTTTTTAGCTTCTGTTGGTTCGGGTGCTTGTGATTCAGTTGTTTGTTGATTTACTTGCTCATTATCTTGTTGATTTGCTTGTTGATTTGCTTGTTGATTTGCTTGTTGATTTGCTTGTTGATTTGCTTGTTGATTTGCTTGTTGATTTGCTTGTTGATTTGCTTGTTGATTTGTTTGTTGATTAGCTTGTTGTTGAATAAATTGTGATTGAGGTGTTTGGTCATTTTGTTGTGTGGCACCCATCATAGAACCAGAGGCATTCATTCCCATTCCCATAAATGCCATATTTCCTCCACCACCATTTTCTCCTGCTGATTGCATACCTCGTGCTACTGATTGTTGCATGAATGAGTTTCCACGTGCTCCAGATAAAGCATCTGCTTTTTTAACATCACTTAACAAAGACTTTGTATCTTCATCATATTCAATGGATTGTATAGCTACTTTTACTATTTCAAGACCTCTATCTGCTTTCCATTGGTATCCATCTTCTACAGCTTGTGACATTGATGATGCAAAACCAATTTGGTCTCCTTGAATTTTAGCTATACGATTTCCTTTATTTGGGTCATTAGTATAATTAGAAAATGCTGCTGCTAAGCTACTTACAACTTCATTAAATAGCTGTGAACCTAAATCATTATCCATATCTGCAAGATCTAATAATGGTGCATTTGATTGTAAATACATAGCTGGTACAAAGTTCTTTACAAATAATAGTGGATCAATTATTTTTAAAGTATATGTCCCTCTTGTAATTGCTCCAACTTGAGCACCTAAATATGCATCATCCCAGTAGATTTCTGATTGTGTTCCAAAACGGTTATTTGGTATCTCTTTTAAATTGACATAGAATGCAAGTTGTTGTACACCTGGTTGCCCACCAAACTTAAAACGCTCCCATGATTGTTCTAATATAGAGGATAAAATCCCATCTCCTGAAAACAATGATTTGGCATTAGGATCGTTAGAAGAGTATATAAACCCACCAGGTTCAGCAACAAGCCCTGTTATTGCTCCATCTTCCAATGTAATCAGTGCAGTGCCTTCTGGAACTATTATTTTACTTCCGTTAGTAATAATATTTTTGGACCCTTCTGTATTTGAGCCACGACCAGCATTAGCTCCTTGTGGAACTGCTTCAAATAGTACTGATGTTACAGTAACATCTTGTCTTGGTAAAAAAAAATCCTTCCACTGGTCAGCAAATGTTCCACTAATTGCTCCAGTAAATGCTTTAATAAATCCCATGAAAAATCTCTCCTAAATTTTTTATATAGATTTAATTTTGTGTCTACAAAACTATTTTTTTATTAAATAACCTTTATAAGCAGAATTAGTTAATAGGTTAAAATCTTCATTTTTTATGTTATATAAAATAGTGAGAATTTCAAAAAACATAATTAAGTATTACATATTTATCTATTTGATTAATGAAATTTCTATTTTATATAAACAATTTGGAAAAAATATTTATTAAAAATTTTAAAAATATACTTTATAAAATAACTTTTAAAAATGCATTAATAACTTTTAAAAATATATTTTATATAAAAACTTTTAAAAATGCATTAATAACTTTTAAAAATATATTTTATAAAAAATGTATAGAAAATTTAAAAAAATGATTTTTGAAATTATCTAATAATTATGTATATATTGATACATGATTTAAATATTTTTTATATATTTTAATTTTAAATTGAAGTCATTGTACAATTTTATTTTTGATGAACAAAATTAAAAAAATATTAAATAAAAAAATATAAATTAATAATTGAACAAAATTGGCTATATTCAATTTTTTTTAAATTTTAAATTTTTATTTATAAAAAGCTTTAGCAAAAATAATTATCCAATAGCTAGTGCTGATAAAAATTTACCTCTTATTAAATTTTTCATCATACACACATCTTATAGAGATATATCCTAATCATTTTAATCTTATATGATGTTATCCTTCAAAATCAACTATTAGGTGTAAGTTTCATAATCTTATTTTAAGAAAGTATTATTCATTTTATCCTTTTTCAATCTTTTTTATTAAATCATTAGCTATTTTTTCAGATTTTACATCATTGAGAGAATTAGCTATTCTTTTTACTGCTTCTAGGTTTCTAACAAACTTATCAAGCCAAGAAAAAACATCTCCAGAATATGTTTGAATTTGGTAAGAGCTAAATAAGTCCTTTGAAATGTCAGTTGGATCTTTTCTCTTCAATCGTTCATTAATAATAAATTCAGAAACCCCTTTTTGAAGACAGGTGCAAAATGGCTTATCTTTACATTTACACTGTAAAAAATCAATTTGTATCTTTAAAAGAGCTTCTTGAAATTTCGTGTCCAACTTAGCTATTGTATCTCCTGAAGAAATAATATCCATAGTAGATTCAGAAAATAGTCTTGTTGAAAAATTTACTTTTAAGGTATTAACTATTTGTTTATGAACAGCTGGTGCCAGGTATGCACTTTCAAAGTATTCTAAGTCCATAGCTATTTCCATGAACTTATAATATAAATCTTCTTTTTTAGACCTATGTAACAATGAATTTTTTATAAATTCTCCATTTTCAATATCTAAAAAAGACATAGCTACTGCTTTTCCATAGCTAGTAGGTTGAACATATTCATGTGATTTTAACTTAGAATTATTCTTATTTTTATTAGAAATAGCTATTAATCCTTTATCATATAGCTCATCAATAGCTTTACCTACACTCATAGGTATTGGTAATTTTTCATAAAAATCATGAATTTCAGAAATCTTTTCTAATGAGTGTGAACATATATCAGCTAAAATTTGTTCTAAGGTGTCATTTTCATTATAATCTATGCTAACTTTTTCCACATCACCTTCTAAAAGTGAAATAGCTACTGACTCTTCACTTTCACCATCAAATTTATTAGATATTTCTGGAAGAAGATAAACAACACCTCTATCATGATAACTTGGTCTACCTGCTCTTCCAACCATTTGTGAAAATTCGTTTGGTGATATCCATCTATTTCCCATTAAAAGTGTTTCAAAAATTACTGATGATGCTGGAAAATCCACTCCTGCAGCTAATGCTGATGTTGTAACAACAGCTGAAATTTTCCCACTTGCAAAATTTTTTTCAATCTTTTCTTTTTTAAAGTAAGAAAGACCTGCATGATATGGTGATGCATTTATTCTATTACGATTTAAGTAGTTAGCTATTTGATGAGTTTTTCTCCTAGAATTAGTAAATATTATTGTTTGACCACTAAACCCCTTAGATGATTTTGTTTTAAACTCTTTTAATACTAATTTTCTAATAATATTCCTTTTTTCAACTTCACTTCTTACAAAGATAAGATGTCTCTTTAAAGGAACAGGGCGAAAATCATACTGAACTAATTTCATATTAAATTTTTCTGTTAAATATTTAGGATTTTTAACAGTAGCTGAAAGACCAATTATCTGAGTAGAGGGATAAATATTTTCAATTCTTTTAATTAATCCATAGAGTCTTATACCTCTTTCATCATCATCTAAAGTATGAATTTCATCAATAAGTATCAAACCAAGGTCTTTTAAATAATCTGATTTTCCAGATCTAAGTAAAAAATCTATTCCTTCATAAGTTCCAACAATAATATCAGCATCTTTTATAGATGAACTAGGAATTTTAAGCTCTTCTTTTGCTTTTATCCTATTCATACCAACTTTAATAGAAACTTTAAGACCTAGTGACTCATATCGCTTTTTAAAATCCCTGTATTTTTGATTAGCTAATGCTACAAGAGGAGTTAAAAATATAAACTTTTTACCATCTATAGCTTTTGGAATACCAGCTAACTCTCCAATCAATGTTTTTCCACTTGCAGTAGCTGAAACAACTAACAAGTCTTCATCCTTTAATAAACCATTCTTAATAGCTAAATACTGTACAGGCAGCAAATATTCATTGTTTTCTTCTAAAAGAATTTTTTTAAATTTTTTTGGAATTTTAAGTCTATTAAGTTTAACTTGTGGAATTTTTTTATTATTATAAGTTTTGATTTCATCAAATAAAGTTAAGTTTAAATTAGCTACTGGATCAAAGTTATGGTTAATCATAGATAATACTTTATCTAAGTTACCAGTTTTGTTTAATATTCTTTTAAAATTTTTAAATGATTTTTTATCAAATCTCTGAAGTTTAAGTTCTCTTTTTATTGTTTCTTCAGCACAAATTTTACAAATATTTTGATTATGATATGAATAGCTAAAGCTGGAATTTATTATAGTTATATTTCCTTCTAAAGTACAATGACTACAAATCCTAGTAAAACGATAATCTATATTCAAAAGTTTAAGAAAGCTTTCCATTTCTTTATCTTTAGAAGTTAAAAAAATAGTTTGACTTCTCAGTAGTTTAATAACCTCAGAAGGAGGAATTAATTTTTCTTCCTCATTATATTTAGCTATAAATTTATTAATGGAAACTCCTTTAGCATTTTTTTCAAATTTAAGAAAACCTACAAACTCAGGAATTCTTTTAGTATTTAAAGCTCCTTTGGGACTTCCAATAGGATACATTATCCAAGATTTCTTTGTTCTTTTAAATATAATCATTGTTTTTAGTATGTTTTAATAATTAATAAAATTAATCAAGAATATTTAATCATTAATTTTATTTTTAAGATGCTATAGTAGATTAGCAAATTTTTTTAACATTTATAAAAAATATTTTTTAATAATAATCTGAAAAATCATTTTAAGTTTAATTTAAAAGATTTTTAACATTTCCATGAAAATCTTATTTGTTATATACATTAAGTACAATATATATTAATAATTTAACAGTTTATTTAAATTAATTTTACAGTTTATTTAAATTAATATTATAAAATTTGAAAAAAACATAAGATAAGGAAAATAATAGCTAAACCTAATATATTAGGAGTATTCTATAAATTAAATTAAATAAAGATATATAGAATAAAAAATATAAAAAAATTTGTTGTTATAGTAAAAAACTAATTTTTAAAAAATAATTCAATTTATTTAATATGATTAGGTGATTTATTGGACTCTAAAAAAAAAGCTAATTTACTTGTTATATTCATAATAGCTATTCTTGGGTTTGGAATAAGCAATATCGCATTTATATTTACAGGAGAATATATAGATATAGAAATACCAGAATTTAATAACGATAGTCAGAAGTTGACAGTTGTTGATGACGGAAACTTCACCCCAACCCATATTAATCAAATTAAAATAGACAATACCACAAACACCACAAATGAAACATCCCAGAATGATACCGAGATTAATATAAATAATTTACCTAATTTAACTATTGATGAGGATGTTGAAGATTAATAATAATTGTGTAATATGATACTTTTAACTTTATTTTGGTAAATTAGTCTTATTTTAGGTTTTTTATTAAAAAAATTATTATTATTAACTTATAATCTTGAAAGGAAATATTTTAATTAATAATCATAACAATATTAATTTTTTTTAAAAAATCATTTTTCATTTCTTTTAATTTTTAAAACAGTAATGGATGTTTTAATGATTAATAAAATATTAATTTTAATTCTTTTAATCAATAAAATAAATTAATAAATAATTTTAAAAATTATCATTTGTTAAAACTTTATTTTCTGGACTATAATTAAAATCAATAATAAAAAATTAATTTAAAAAATTACTATTATTCTCTTTTTATTAAATTAAAAAATTAAAAAATAATAATTATCTACTAAATTAATCAATAATAAAAAAAATTACTATTATTCTCTTTTTATTAAATTAAAAAATTAAAAAATAATTATCTACTAAATTAATCAATAATAATAAAAATAATATTTTAAAAAATAATATTTATTCATTTATAACTAAAATTAATAATAAAAATTATATTATCTATTCTAACTAATCGTTAAATTATTGATAAACATTAAAATTCAATTACTATTTTTTAAACAAAATAAATATTTTTATGAATAATTTAAATAATACTAAAGTAAATATAAAGTTAGTATTTAATTTAAAATAAAATTATAAGATTATTATAAATTTAAAACTTTTAATAAAGTTTTAGATAAAGTAAAGATAACATTTTGAATTTTTCAAAAAAAAAGAAATTAAAAAATAACTATCCACCAAGATAAATATGTTTATAGGCGGTATTATGAGTGTAAAAAATGAAATAGGAGCAAAAATTAAAGAATTAAGAAAATCAAGAGAAATTTCATTAGAAGCATTAGCTAATGATAATAACATTAGCTTAGATCTTATGAATAGCATTGAAAAAGGAGAAGTTGTTCCATCTTTAACTCCACTAACAAAAATAGCTAGATCTCTTGGTGTTAGACTAGGAACATTTCTAGATGATGCTCCTCAAACAGACCCAGTTATTGTTAAAAAAGGAAAGAGTAATCAAGTAATGTACTTTTCTGGTGAAGAAGACCAAACTGATGTCAGTGCCTTAGAATTTTATTCACTAGGTGCAGGAAAAAATGATAGGAATATGGAACCTTTTATAATAGATGTTCATACAAATGAAGGAGAATTCAACCTTTCTTCCCATGAAGGTGAAGAATTTGTCTATGTTTTAGAAGGAGAAATAGAAGTTAAATATGGTAAAGATAGTCATATTCTAAGTAAAGGAGATAGTATATACTATGATTCTATAGTTCCACATCACCTTCACTCATACAATGGGAAAATGTCTAAAATATTAGCTGTTGTTTATACTCCATTTGAATCTTAGCTATTAGCTATTTAAATAACAGCTAAAATTTTTCCTAACATATAAATTTATAAATTATTTTATAATATATCATTTATTAGAATTCACAAAACTATATATTACTTTATAAAATTAATTATTGTGTTTATTTATGTTGTGTTAAAATTTGCCTTTTAAAAAAATATCAATGCGAAATATATTTCATGATTTTAATATAAATTTTAAAATTATAATAAAAAAATCAAAATTATAATAAATATATCATAATTAAAAAGAATATTTCAAAATTATAATAAAAATTTCACTTAAAAATATCTTTTTTGATGAAAATTTAGGATAAGAGGTAATTTTCTGACAACATTAAAAATTAACACTTAATAAAATTCACAAACTATATAATATTTTTTAGATTAGTATTTTTTTTCAATTTTAGTACACTTTAAGGGATGAATATGTTTATAGATTACGTAACGCCACGATTTGGAAACATAGATGGATTAAGACATGTTAATAATATTGTTGTAGCTGATTGGTTTGAAATTGGAAGAAACGGAGTTTTCAGGTATTTTACGCCTGATTTAAACCTTAGCTATGAAAAATGGAAACTTATCATGGTTAGAACAGAATTCGATTATGTATCTCAAATGTTTTTTGGTAGCGATGTTGAAATAAGAACTTATTTGCTTAAGATAGGGAATTCTTCATTTACAGTTGGACATGAAGCATGGCAAGACGGAGAACTAAAAGCTAAAGGAAAAGCTGTTATTGTGCATTATGATTTTATTGAAAAAAAATCTAAACCTATTCCTAATGAAATAAGAGAAAAATTGACTAATCATCTAATAGATGAAGTCGAAATTGGAAAATCTTTAGACAACTGAATAAATAGGAAAATCGTTAGACAATAAACAAATAAGGAAATTTCTAAGCAATTAACAAAATAGAAAAATCTTTAGACAATAAACAAATAAGGAAATTTCTAAGCAATTAACAAAATAGAAAAATCTTTAGACAATTAACAAATAAGGAAATTTCTAAGCAATTAAGAAAATAGGAAAATCTTTAGACAATTAACTAATAAGGAAATTTCTAATCAATTAACAAAATAGGAAAATCTTTAGATAATTAACAAATAATAAAAAGGAATAATTTTAAAATAATTAGGTGATTTAATGGTTTTTTCAGAAGAAACTATAGGAGAATTTTTTGAAAGGCAAGTTGAAGCTCAAGGTGATCGTGAAATAATAGTTTATCCTGATAGAGACTTGAGATTTACTTATAAAGAATTCGATGAACGCGTTAACATATTAGCTAAAGGTTTACTATCAATTGGAATTAAAAAAGGAGATCATGTGGGAATTTGGGCGAAAAATGTTCCTGATTGGTTAACATTCCTTTTTGCAACAGCTAAAATAGGAGTAGTTCTTGTAACAGTGAATACTGCTTATAAAAGCCATGAATTAGACTATATATTAAAACAATCTGACATGAAAGCATTAGCTATTATTGATGGATTTAGGGATGTTAGCTACATTGAAACTCTTTATGAATTAGTTCCTGAATTAAAAACACATTCACGTGGAAATCTTAAAAGTAATGAATATCCTCACTTAAAAAATGTTATATACATTGGTCAAGAAAAACATCGGGGTATGTATAACACTAATGAGATAATGTTACTTGGTAAACATGAAAATGATGATGAATTTAATAGGGTCAAAGGAAGTTTAAGTAATGAAGATGTTATAAACATGCAATACACCTCAGGAACAACTGGTTTTCCTAAAGGAGTTATGTTAACCCATAGAAATATTTTAAACAATGGTTATGCTATTGGTAGTAGAATGAAATTTACTCCAGAAGATAGATTATGTATTCCTGTTCCTCTTTTCCATTGTTTTGGAATAGTTTTAGGAGTTTTAGCTATTTTATCACATGGTGGAACAATGGTAATGTTAGAATTATTTGACCCTCTTCTAGTGTTATCAGCTATTCATAAAGAAAAATGTACAGCTGTTCATGGTGTTCCAACCATGTTTATAGCTGAATTAACCCATCCAATGTTTGATATGTTTGATATGTCCTCACTTCGAACAGGTATTATGGCAGGTTCTACTTGTCCAATAGAAACAATGAAAGAAGTGATGGATAAAATGAACATGACAGAAATCACAATTGTTTATGGACTAACAGAATCTTCCCCAGGAATGACCCAATCATATGCTGATGATACAGTAGAGCGAAGAGCTAACACAGTAGGAGTAGCTTTTGATGATGTTGAAGTAAAAATTGTCAACTCTAAAACAGGTGATGAATTAAAACCAGGTGAAACAGGTGAAATTTGTTGTAGAGGATACAATGTAATGAAAGGTTATTACAAAATGCCAGATAAAACAGAAGAAGTAATTGATAAAGATGGATGGCTACATAGTGGAGATTTAGCTACTGTTGATGAGGACGGTTACTACACAATAGTTGGACGGGAAAAAGACATGATTATAAGAGGAGGAGAAAATATATATCCTCGTGAAATTGAAGAATTCCTCTTTACAATAGATGAAGTTAAAGATGCCCAAGTAGCTGGAATAAAAGATGACAGATATGGAGAAATCGTTGGTGCTTTCATAATCAAAGAAAAAGGTTCAACTTTACAAGAAGAAGATATTCGTGATTATGCAATCGAAAAAATAGCTAGGTATAAAGTTCCTAAACATGTTTTCTTCGTAGATGAATTCCCATTAACCACTAGTGGAAAAGTTCAAAAATATAAATTAAGTGAATTAGGTCTAAAATTAGTTGAAAAAAAAGAAAAAGAAGATTTTAAATTCGTGTGAATAAAGATTTAAAATATAATAATGAATTATTATAATATTCTTTACTTTTAAAATTTAAAAAACATATTGTGCATATCAAAATAAAAGTCTTATTTATATTGTATAATATTAGGTGTTTGATATGACTACAACGATAGAAATAGAAACAAAAATATTTAATATTATTAGTGAAATCGCAGAAAAAGAAAATACCACAGAAACTAAACTTATAAATCAAATGCTAAAAAAGGCACTTGAAATTAAAAATAAAAAGGAAATACCTGAAGATTTAACAATGAATAAAGAAACATATGACCCAAATTCTGAATTATCAGAAGAATTAATAGGAGCTATTGAAACTGATGAATCTTTTGATACTTTGAAAGCAATTCAGGAGATAAGAGAGATTGAATAATATGTTTAACAGTGTCTACTTAGCACTAATGGAAGAACTTGAATAAAAACAATAATTTCATTTGATGAACATTTGTACGACAAAGGAATAGTAAGAATACATTAATAATCAAGACCATTTAAACTAAAGAAAAAATAGCTAAATTACAAAACAATTTATTAAAAAAAGAATTTACAAATTTTATTCTTTTAAAATCTAGAAAAAAGAAGTTCTTTTAAATAAAAAATTAAGAATTATATTCTTTAAAAATTTAGAAAAAATAAGTTCTTTTAAATAAGAAATTAAGAATTATATTCTTTAAAAATTTAGAAAAAAAAAGTTTTTTTAAATAAGAAATTAAAAATAATATTCTTTAAAAATTTAGAAAAAAGAAGTTTTTTTAAATAAGAAATTAAAAATGACAAATTAAAAACATTTTCTCAATTAACTATAATCTTTAAAATTTATAATGTGATATTATGCCAAACAATGTATTTACTGGATCCTTAATTTTTTCACATATACTTCCTATAATATTAGGGTTTATTGGAGTTTTACTTATGACTACAGGAATAATGGACGATGATAACTACTATACCAAAGTAGGAGTAGCTTTATTTATCATAGCAGCCCTAATGCCATTTTTAGTATTAAGTATTGTATTATAAAATCCAAACCATGAAAAATGAACTAAGATAATCAGCTTATTAATCAATTAAATCAAAAGTTCAAATTAAGACCAATTTCTCCACTATGAAGAGATGAACCTACTAAAACTTTCTTAATACCATTTTTTGAAAGTTCATTTATTTCATCTTTAGTAATTCCTCCCCCAAGTATTAATTTATCTTTTAACTGCGAGAAACTATCAATTATTTCTTTATTAAATCCACAGTTTGTTCCTACACTAGAAATATTCAACAATATAATTTCATTAGGATCAATAGCTATTAATTCTTTTTTAAACTCAGCTAAGGTCAAATCAATATTTTGAGAAAATAATTGATTATCCTTTATATCAACACTTACTATAATTCTTTCTTTAGAAAAAGTATCAAATATTTTATATAATTCTTCCATTGATTCCAATGTTTCTGTAGCTACAATCAATTTATAAGCAAAATCTAAGTAAAATTTAAATGAATTTAAATCCTTAATCCCAGCATCAAGCATAACAGGTAACATAGTATTAATAATTTTAATCTTATCTAAATTATGACCCTGCTTTTCAATTAAATCCAAATCAGCAATATAAATCTGATTTGCACCATTTAATTTAAGAGACTGGACAATGCTTACTGGGTCACTGTTTGAAGAATAAATAGAAGATAATGGAGTGTAGTTACTCCTATTTCCAGACTTTCCAGAAACAGCTATAGAATTCATTAAATCTAATACTGGGATAATTTCTATCATTAATATCACTTTTTTTTAATTTTAAGTATTTAAAAATTTTAAGACTTTTAACTTATTTCATTATTAATATTGATTATTTTTCTTTAATAATTTACAAAGTAATTCTTTAAGAATTAAAATAAAAGATTTTTCAAGACATTAATTTGATTATTATCAGCACTGCCAATATCAACTTGTTGAAATCATTCAAAATTCTTCTGAATTGTAATTTTAGTTAAATTTAAGGATTTTTTCACAAAATTTAATGCTGAAACCAGTAAAGTTTGGCAGTGCATTATTACATATTTGTCAATTATTTTGATTTGCAGTAAATTCATTAATTTTTAATTTCTCATTACAACTGTGACATTTAATAATATTTCCTATAAATTTTTCATGAATATCAAAAGTTTTAGCACAATAGCTACACCTAACTTTAAGGTTATTATTAGTATATCGAAGCATGCCATCTTTAAACATGATTTTAGAACCGTTAGCCTTAAATTTAAGGTTACTATTTGTATCTTGGAGAGGAGTTACAATAGCTATTCCTTGTTTTAAGTTTTTAATGGAGTAAATTAATATTTCTCCAGAATCCGTTCCTACTGTGATTTGATGATTGTTATTCGAAAAAACACAGGATCTTATGTAATCGTCTATATTTATCGATATTATGGGTTCTTGTTTTTCTTCATTTTTTTCCCAGTCCCAAACACAAACAGTACCATCCTCTGAACCCGAAACAATATATTTTCCATCAGGAGAAAAACACACACTCCACACAATGTCTGTATGTCTTAATCTAGTTTTTTCCTCTTTTTTTTCCCAGTCCCAAACACGAACAGTACCATCCTCTGATCCCGAAACAATATATTTTCCATCAGGAGAAAAACACACACTCCACACATTGCGTGTGTGTCCTTTTAATATTGTTTTTTCCTCTTTTTTTTCCCAGTCCCAAACACGAACAGTACCATCCCTTGATCCAGAAACAATATATTTTCCATCAGGAGAAAAACACACACTCTCCACAAAGCCAGTGAGTCCTTTTAATATTGTTTTTTCCTCTTTTTTTTCCCAGTCCCAAACACGAACAGTACCATCCCCTGATCCCAAAATATATTTTCCATCAGGAGAAAAACACACACTCTCCACAAAGCCAGTGAGTCCTTTTAATATTGTTTTTTCCTCTTTTTTTTCCCAATCCCAAACACGAACAGTACCATCCCCTGATCCCGAAACAATATATTTTCCATCAGGAGAAAAACACACACTCACCACATCGTCTGTGTGTCCTTTTAATATTGTTTTTTCCTCTTTTTTTTCCCAGTCCCAAACACGAACAGTCCCATCCCTTGATCCCGAAACAATATATTTTCCATCAGGAGAAAAACACACACTAAACACATAGCTTGTGTGTCCTTTTAATATTGTTTTTTCCTCATTTTTTTCCCAGCTCCAAACACGAACAGTCCCATCCCATGATCCCGAAACAATATATTTTCCATCAGGAGAAAAACACGCAATACTCACGGTGGTTGGGTGAGCAAGTATTGCTTTGAGTGAACCTTCGGGTGTGTGCATATAATGATGTGGTTTTAGCCATGGGAAATTGGTTTGTTTTTCTATTTCATTTAATAATTCTTTAATCTGAGGATTTATTTGTGTTTTTAATCTTCCCCATAGTTGAGAAGGTAATTCTTTAATATTGTCTTGTAGAATATATGAAGACATAGATAAAGTTTTTTTAATCAATTTAAATGATAATTTTCTTTATTTTCAATATTAATATATTTATAATCAATAATGGTATTGAATATACTATTTAATTGGGAATTGTTTTTTATCCAAGTGTAATGACCAAATATATCCTCTAAAGTAGCTATTTTATTAGAGTGAGCTAAGTGGTATGGTAGTTCGTTGAAGTCTCGGGAATTTTCTCCTGTGAAAGTGTAGTTTTTTTCTGGGTCGGCTTTTAATAGGAAGTAATCTGCAACAAGACCATTAAAATACTCTTCATTTTCATATCTTTTTTTAGCTGCTATTTTGATGCTGTCGTAGAAGTAGTCTATTCTTCCTTCTCTTCTTGACATGAATGGTTTTACTTGGCGAAGGAATAGATTGATAGAATCTGTAATAAGGTTTTCATCTTTTTTAAGTTCTTTTGAGATAATTTCTTTTAATTCAGTTGTTGATAGTCCTACACGGACATTAGCTAATAATCCAAAAAGTAGCTGGACAAATCCATTTATTGTGTCGTCTTTTTCTAGTCTTTCAAGTACATGGTCAAATGCGGTCTCTGGTGTTTTGCCGAATCTTTTTATTTCTTTGCTTAATTCTTCATAAACTCCAAATAATCTAAGTTCTGATAATAAAATTTTTAAAAGTAAAGGGTTTTTAGTTCCTTTAGATTCACAAATAATATTGATATCTTTTTCATCTAATGCTTTTAAGTAATTTTCAAGGTACTTATTAATAAGTTTTTTTCTATCTGTACATTTAAACTTTTTATCTTTATCATTATCTAATGGTAGTATTTCAGATGAAAAATAATACTCATTATTATTTTTAATATTATCAATTTTATTTTTAGTATCTTCATCTTCTTTAAAGCTTAAAATTAATTTTAAATTAGGGAGTAGTGGTTTATCAATCCAATCAGTCATAGCTAAACCATTAGTGATTTGATTGATACCATCAATGATAATAATTAAGTTTTTTTCAGCTAATTCATTAAATATTTCTTCCTTATTTTTTTCTAGTTTTTCCATGGTTGGTGGAACTTCGATTTCTGCTTCTTCGAGTATGGAACTCCATAGATTGTATTCATTGGAACTGTCGTCTGATACACCTGCAAAACGATAAATTAGATTATCATTATCTTTTAAGTGGTTAGTGATGTAGTTGGCAATCAATGTGGTTTTTCCAAGTCCTGCTTTAGCTGTTAGAATAAATAATCTTTTATCATCACTATGGATGTAGCTATTTAAATCATCAAAATCTCCAGTTCTTTCTATGAATCCTTGTGTGTTTAGTTCTCTAAAATTGTCTTGTTGTTCTTGTTCTTTTTGAAGTCCTTTAGCTTCACTTACTTCTGCATTTTCAGGGAATGCTTTTAAAATCTCTTCTTGTAGCTGTTTTATAATAAGTTCTTTGAAGTTATCGTTTTCTTGATTTTTGATTTTGAAGTCTTTTAATCCTCCTTTAGCTTCATTTTTTTCCATGTAAGCTAATTCAGATATTGTTAGGTTTTCATCCCATGTTCCATAGTAACTATTGAGAGTTAGATGTTTCATTTCTTTTCTTAGCTCATTTATTCTAGCTTTTACGGGCTTGGTTTTTGGGTTGTGTTTTTCTTCGAGTATATCTATTTTTTCTTGTATTTTTGCTGTAGCTATTTGTTCTTTTTTTATTTTTCTCTTTATTGTTTCTTTAAATTCTTCTAATTTTTCATCTGATTCTTCTGGGTTTTTTTCACACTTGTTTGTGTAGATGCATTTTTGTCCATCATTTAGTTTGTTTGTGTAGTTGTCTTCTCTGAAGAAAAATAATGCGTGTTTTACTGGTGGGCAGTCTGTTTCATTACCTTTTACTAATCTGTACATTGGTTTTAATAGTGCGTGTTCGATTTCTATTTCTGTAACTGATTTGTTTTTTGCTTTTTTTCTAATGCTAGGATATGTATTCACAGTTTCTTCACTGATATCTTCTTGGTTGTCTGGTACCCATCCTCGTCTTTGACCCAGGAAGCATAGGAAAAATGGGCGGCTTTTATCAATGTTTTTTAAACATTTTCCTACCGTATGAGCATTCTTACTTTCTTCTTTTGTAACGCCCCATCTTAAATCAATATCTTGAAGGTGAATTTTATGTTCTTCACACCATTCCCTAAGTTCTGGAAAAACATTTTTCACTAAGTAGTCTCTTTCAGCGTGCATGTCATTAAAAGTACTGCTGATAAATATTGTTACACTTTTCCACTCCATGATATCCCTCAATATGATTGGGTTTTAATTTTAAATCCCTTTTAATTCTATTATTTATAAAATAATCTTATTAAATAATTTTTGCATATCAATAAATACTATTCTAATAATTATTTATATTATTTACTTAATAAAGTTATTAAACTAAATTCTTTAAGTAATATAAGTAAACTGTTTTCCCAAATAAGTTCTTTTTAATGATAATTATTTTTTCATATCCTAGTAGCATCTATATTTTAAATAAAAATTTATTCATTGATTAAATTATTTATCCCCTATTATAAACATAGTAAAGTATTTAGTTTAATCCCTATTTACATTCTTAAAACTTAAAAAATATAATTTATATTACCAATAAAAAACAGAAATATGAAAGTATAAAGTACTAAATAAAAAAAATATCTAATTAAAGATAAATAGGAATAGCTAAAAATTAATAATTTTATACTTAAAAATAATATCCTCTTATAAAAATTATTTGGAGATTAATTCATGCAAAAGCTACCGATTGGAAGACAAAATTTTTCAATTATACGGGAAAATGATTATTTATACATTGATAAAACTAAATATATTTATGAGATGATAGAATCTGGAGATATTAATTTTCTCTCAAGACCTAGAAGATTTGGAAAATCTTTACTTGTAAGTACTCTTGTAGAACTATTTAAAGCTAACAAAAAATTATTTAAAGGATTATATATTTATGATAAATGGGATTGGGAAGATAGCTATAATATAATCCATGTTGATTTTGCTAATATTGATCATAAAACCCCTCAAGATTTAGAATACTCATTAATGATGTTTTTAGATGATTTAGCTGAAGAACATTCAATTAAACTTCGAAATTTAAGATTAAGTGGAAGATTTTCAGAATTAATTAAAAAACTTCATGATAAAACAAATAAACAAGTTGTAATTTTAATCGATGAGTATGATAAACCTATAATTAAACACTTAGATGATATTGAATTAGCTGAAAATAATCGTGATGTTTTAAGTAGATTTTATCAAGTTTTAAAAGGTAATGATAAATATTTAAGATTTGTTTTTTTAACTGGAGTATCTAAATTTTCTAAAACATCTATATTTTCTGAGCTAAATAATTTAGATGATTTAACTTTGGATCCTGCATTTGTAAATATTTGTGGATATAGTCAAAATGATCTTGAAAACTATTTTAAGGAATACCTTAAAGAAATTAGTCAAAGCTACAACATTTCAAAAAAATCTTTACTTAAAGATATAGAAATTTGGTATGATGGTTACTCTTGGGATGGTTCAAGTTCACTCTATAATCCATTTTCAATCTTATTATTGTTTAAAAAAAAAGAATTCAATAATTATTGGTTTGATACTGGTTCTCCTACTTTTCTAATTGATTTAATCATGAATAATCCTAAAAATATTGATACTTTTTTAAATCCTGAAACTAAGTTTATTGGTAGTTTTCCAAGCTTTGATTTTGAACAAATTGATCTTAACACAGTCTTACTTCAAACTGGTTATTTAACAATCAAGGAAAAAAAGGCTGTTAAAGGTAAATTACCAGAATATTGTTTAGCTATTCCAAACAAAGAAGTTCATGATTCATTTTATTCTCATTTACTTAGTTATTTTGCAGAAAAAAGTCCTGGAGCTATACAACCAATGGCAGAAGATATGTTAAAATATATAATAGATAATGAAGAAGATAAACTCACAAAATCCTTTGAAACTTTGTTAAACAATATTCCAAGTGTTTTACATGAAAAAATTGAAAACATCAATGAAGCATACTACCATATACTATTCACATCATGGCTACAAATTCTTGGTTTTGATGTGAGTAATGAAGATAGAACTTTAGGTGGAGATTCTGATAGTGTTTTAAGAATAGATGATACTGTAGTAATTATTGAATATAAATACAGTACAAAATCCTCACTAGTTACTATGTTAAAAAAAGGTATTGAACAAATTACAAACAAAGGATATCACAAAGTTTATCAAAATAAAAAGCTAATTTTTGTTTCAATAGCTACAAAACCAAAAGAAATAGCTTGTAAAATAGAAAAACATAATTATTAAAAAGAAAGTTTTTAAAAAAATAGAATAAAAAATATAGACTTTGATAAACACATAAATGATTATATATTCAAATATTATATATCACTTTTTTTTATCACGGAAATGATACGAGTTAAACTTTTATGCATTTTAATTCTATGTCTTTCCAATAATTCAAACTTTAATATATTTAAGATTGAATCTATGTCTAGGTAATGAGGGTGAGCTATACATAAATAGGCATCTTCAACCATATTCTCAGATATTGATTCTAAAAATTGTTGAAAAATAGCTGAACTCTCTTCCCCTCCTGTTGATGTTGAAATACCATAAGGAGGGTCTGTAACAACTGCATCAGCTTTTTTTAAAAGTTTTAACTCTCTAACATCCTTATGATAAACTTCATAATCTTGTAAATCACAATAATCAAGATTAATAGCTGTACCATTTTTCATTTTCCAATTAATATCTGATCCAATTAATTTAGCTCCAATTAATCCTCCTTCAATAAGGATTCCACCTGTACCACAGAAAGGATCAAGAAGTAGCTGACCACTTTTTACATGAGCTAAATTAACCATGCATCTTGCAAGTTTAGGACTCATAGATCCAGGATAGAAAAAAGGTCTTTTATGTGGTTTTATATTGTAAAAATGCTTTTTATTAAGTTTAAATCCTTCAATAGCTATAAAAATTCTTTTTTTTGAAACTATAACTCTTATAAATGAATTCGGATTTTCAAGATTCACCTTAAAATTAGAATTTTGAGATTTAATTAAATGCCCTAATCTTCTTTCAATAGCTAAAGTATCTATCTCTGGATTATTGAATCTTTTCACTCTAACAGCATAAGTACCAGATATATAATCATTCCATTTGATATTATTAAAATCATCTTCAAGATTGTTTAAAGAAGTATTTAAAATTATTTCATGAATTTCATGAGTATATGCTAATCTTTTTACTAATATTTTATAAATTTCTTCAAATTTTTCTATGTCCAATGATTTTAATAAAACTAAACCAGTATTTACACATTCAATTTCAGTAGCTATTTTTTCAGTAGCTAACACCGCTTTTAATTCAGCTAATGGCAAAGTTTCGTGTTCCTGTGATTGAATCAATATTAGTTCCATTTAGTATAGCTCCTGAATATTAATATGATTTTATTAAAAATTATTTTAAGTTCCAAATTTTAGAAACTTGATTAAAAACAATTGATGGAAGGATAGAAAAGATTAATCCTTTTTTTAAAATTTCTTTAACTAAAATTGATTGTTTATCCATGTCTCCATATTTAGAAATAAATTTCTCCATACCTTTTTCTTTTAGTTTAAAAAATAAATAATCTAAATCTTTATCAGAAAGTTTTTCTAAAGTTTTTTGAACTTTAAGTTGATATTTAAGTTCTTTTGAGTATTTTTTCCTAAAAATTTCCCCATATTTATTTAAAATAGCTATATTATCTTCATTTAATGATTTTTCAATATATGTTTTAGCTATTTGAACAATTTCAAAACCAAGAATGAGTCCTCCACCAGTAGTAGGTTTTAATTGAGAAGCAGCGTCTCCAATTAAAATTACTCTTTTATTTACTAATTGTTTCTTTTCATCATAAATTGGGATTTTCCCATGATGTTTTTCAATTATTTCATAATTTTCAAATCTTTCATTATTTTTTAAAAAATCTTCAATTAAGCTATTTTGCTCTTTATAGCTATTTTTTGAAAATAAACCAACTCTGTATCTATCATTGGAACTTGGAATAGACCATAAAAATCCAGGTAATGTTTTTGTATTAATGAAAAGATCTACAAAATCATCATCTCCATAGCTATTGTTTCTTTCTAATTCATTCTCATTATTATATTTAATTAATTTTACCAAAAATTGAGAACCATGAAAATAATTAAAATCTTTGTTAAATGAACGAGAAACAATAGAATTAGAACCATCAGCTCCAACAATTACTTTTGCATTGATTTTTTTACCATTTTTAAATCCTAGAACTCCTTTTTCAATGTCCACATAATTTACTTCATATTTAGTAAAAAATTTAACACCATTAGCTATAGCTCTTTTAGCTAAAAATTTATCATAAGCTATTCTATCTATTACAAAAGCTTCAGTTTTATTTTTTTCAACTTTTAATATGTGATTTGGAGAATGAAGAAAAGCTCCTTTTACTTTATTCAATATTAAATCATTGGGGATTTCATTTAGTTCTTTTAGTTTTTTGCTGACAATTCCTGCACATTGTAATGGTATTCCAATCTCTTTTTTTTTATCAAAAATACCAACTGAAAATCCTTTTTTAGAAATTTCATAAGCTAATGTAGAACCAATAGGTCCTCCTCCAACAATTGCTACATCAAAGTCAAAACTCATTATAATACCTATTAATTATTGTTAATAATAATTTCAAATCAAAAAATACATAATACAGACAAGAATAATAATTTCAAATCAAAAAATACATAATACAGACAAGAATAATAATTTCAAATCAAAAATATCCACAATACAAACAAGAATAATAATTTCAAATCAAAAAATTCCATAATATAGTCAATAATATTAATTTTAAATATCTAATAAAAAGATTCATAAAATAATTAAAATTAGTTAGATTGTAAATAAATAGTCTTTTGTAAAATTAATTTTTTTAATAGGAATAATTATTGTAAGTTTTAATAAATTTACTTAATTTAATTATTTTATTAATAAAAATTATCATTAAATTTTTTTTATTAAAAATATTATTTAAATTTTTTATATCTAAATTTAAGGATAATTAATATTTAATTTAATATTTGAATAATTCTAAAGAGATATTTTTTTTTAATAATTTTATTAAAAATTTAAATTTTTATAAAAATAATTTTACAATACACTGAATATTGAAATTTCTTAATGATTAATAGATTAAAAATATTGATACTAAAGAAACTAAATATTCATTTATTAAACAAGGTGTCTGATTTATGTGAAAAAACGGGGGTTGTATGGTTATTGTTTAATATGTTTAGATAATGATTATTTTGATTTTCCAAAAGTACAAATGAATTTCCACTTAACTTTTAAAATTCATTGGAAAAATCTCTAAATCTAAATTTTAATAGAATTCTATAAGACAATTCTTAATTTATAAAATTCATTTGTAAAATCCTTGAATTCCGATTTAAGTAATTTCCTGCAAAGTAAACTTTTCAACAATTTTTTGCTATCTACTTTTCTTGTTATTGAAACAAAATACTTAGATTATAGAATTTAAATTTAAAAGGATATAGAAATTGTACTTTTATGAAATAATCATTTAATGAACTGCAAACATGTTAAATAACATATCTCCTACTTTCAATTTTTTCGAATTACCAGACACCTTGTTATCTAAATATTCCTTAGATAATTTTTTTTCATGATAATGCATAGTTGATCTAGGTATTTTAGCACCGGTTATCAATTCAATGAGATCTGACTTTTTTCATAAGATAAATAGCCTATTAAGCTAATATTTAAACCAGATTCTCTCATGTTCTTTGTATAATTACAGTGTTTGTCAATGAACTTTTTTAAACAGGCTTGACTATGTTTATTGCATTTTTTGTTTTTGCAAACGTACTTTTGTTTTCTAATTATCCTATCTTTATTTAATAAAAACTTATTAGTGCCGTTTTTATTTAAATCTGAATCACAAATAGGACACTTCTCAATGGATTTAAGATAAACTACTTTATATTTCTTTTTCATGTGCTAATCTACTAAAAAAACTAAATTTAGAGTTGTATCTTCGTTCAAATATAAAGTATTAGTTTCACTATCAAAGAAAAATTTAAATGGCAAATCATCAAAATCAATTAAAAGAGAGGATTTATTTAAATTTGTCATATAAATCCTCTCTTTTACTATTTAACCTTTTATAAAACGTTTTTCACTTGAAATAATCCTATACACATACCTATATCTACACTAATCTTATGAATCCCAGATTACTGAAAAATCACACTTTATCAAAAAATCTTCCAAAAAATCAATAGACAACCACAACTAAAACAACACTACACCACTCAACACTCCTTTAAATCAACCACAAAAAACACTATTCACACCCATGATAAAATACAAAAAAACTTTCCTTTAAAAACACCCAATCAAATATTTCCACTGTAAAAAAAAAGAAATAATAATATAAAAATAAAAAAAAGAAATAATAATATAAAAATAAAAAAAAGTAATACTTAAAGATAATAAAAAAAATATCAGCAGCATTTTAGACAAGCCATAGGAGCTATGTTTTTTTCTTTATTCCTTATAAAATAATAGTTCCTACTAATATATCATTTTTTTGACCTTATTTTTAAAAAATATTTAATTTTAACTACTTTAAAAATTTTATAGAATTTTGATTAAAATTTTTCAACACCAAAGTTTTTGACACTGTCTATTTAAAAAAAAAAATTAGTTATTTACAAAAAACTTAATTTGAATTTTTTTTCAAGGACTATAATTGTGAAAATTGAGTGAGGAGATGAAAATTTACAATTTCAATTGTAAAAATGAAAGAAGGTAGATGGCTTATGAGTGTTATACTATCAAGAATAGAAAAAGAGGAAATAGTATTACCAAACAATCAAAAGTCCTTATTGAATATGGAGTATCTGTTGAAGACTGTTCTATTCCCGTTCCATTAGATTATTTATCAGATCTAAATTTTCCCTATTTGATTCCAATTTAAAGGAAATGAAAGCTACTTTTTAATTACTAAATTGAAATATTTAAAAGGAATAGTTATTTTTTAATGTTATTTTTTTTAGAATCCAAAAATCAATAAAGGAATTTTAAAAAAATTTTTCAGTGATTTTAATGAAGATGAAAAAATGGGAGAGAGACAACTTAAAATTACTAATCATTAAGAATCCACAATTAGATTGGTCTTTAAAATAGAATATTATCAATATTATCTTTTAGCATATTATAATTTAAAACATAATCAATTGATCTCATAGCAAATTTTAGAGTAGTGAACATTTTTTTCCATCCCTGTCCATCAGTTATCCAAATAAATGTCATGTCTAAATCACTAATTTTTTTTTGTAAATCAATATATGCGTTTGCAGTTTCAATCGGTTTACTTCCTCCTGCAGAATAAAAATTACATTCAAAAAGAAATAGAGGAATATCATCTTTATATATAACAAAATCGGCTCTTTTATTTCTTTTAGTTTTTATACTGCTATCTTCTGAGGTCAAAGAGTATTGAGGATTATTTTCAATGCTTTTTTCTAATAAATCACCTACAATTCCTTCAAATACATGCCCACTTCTATTTTTTCGAGCATTAGTGTCTAAACCAACTTCTGTTCCAGTTAAATATGAATAAAGATCATCAATTTCATTAAAAAGATTAAGTAATCCAGTTTTTCTGGAAAAAGTTAAAACTTCATCTAACTTAAAGTTATTCATTGAAAAATCTATCTTTTTAAATGTTTGGGTTGTTAAATCAATCACATCAACTTTTTTATCCCTAATAGCTAAAACTAATGGTAAAATAGGAACACATTCAGGATATTTTTTTAAAATTTCTATAAATTTATCTTCAACTTTATCTGAACCAATTTTATTTAAACTATTTAAAATATTAATCTCAACAACTTTATTTTCGAGATTACCAAAAACTTTTTCCCAATCTACAAAAAACTCATATGTGCGGTTTGTAGTAAGTAATGAATCATCATAATCCAAAGTGTACTCCTCAAAAGATTTATATCCCAATTTTTCATAATAAACCATTTTTATTAACCTCAATAATTTTTAACTAGAATTTCATTAATTGCTCCTCTTTTTTTAGCATCTCGATTAATAAATCTTTTTGCTTGAACACGTTTTATATCATATTTGCCATATAAATCGTCGAAGAAATTGTCATTTTCATCCTCATTTTTAGGATCAGAATTGCTTAAAATAGCTAATGCTCCTTTTTTACTTATTCTATAAAAATAATGAGCTAATTCTACTTGATCCTCGTCATTAAATTCATTTTCACTATAACTAGTGAAATTTGAAGTTTTATTAAGTGGTCTGTATGGAGGATCTAGATAAACTAAAGATTCTTCATCAATTAATTTTTCTGATTCTATAAAACTTTTATTAAATATATTAGATATTTTTAAAGCTTTTGAAACATTTTTAACATTAGTTTCATCACAAATTGTAGGATTTTTATAATCCCCCATAGGAACATTAAATTCTCCTTTTTTATTTAGCCTAAAAAGTCCATTGAAACAAGTTTTATTAAGAAAAATAGTTTGAGAAGCTCTAATAATATGTTTATTAGTGTAATTATTAAAAGAAAAACTTTTTAAGTTATGATTAAATTCTTTTCTAATAGACAAATAATATTCTTTTCTTTCACTATGATCTTTAGGCAAAAAATGATTTTGAAGGTCAGTTAAATGATTAATCAATTCTTGATGATCATTTTTAATTACATTATATGTTAAAATCAGTTCTTTATTGATATCATAAAGAAAAGCCTTTTTGATATTATAATTACTAGCTAAATGAAAGAAAACAGCACCCCCACCAACAAAAGGCTCGAAATAGGATTTAATTTTTTTATTTTTCGTGAAAATATCAGGCAATATTGATTCTATTTCATTAATAAGCTGTGTTTTTCCACCTGCCCACTTTAAAAATGGTTTAGCTTTGATTTTTTCATTATTAAAAAGATCCATTTGCATTTTTATTAATTCCTATAGAGTTTATAATACTCTTCTATTTTGATGAAAAAAATTTTAATTTATTATTGAAGAAAGTTTTACTTTAATTTTCTTTTTTATAGTCCCAAAAGCTATAAATCCCATTATAAATAGATTTGTCATTTTTATTCTATCTGTAAATTGAATAATCATAATTAAATCAATAGCCATAATATTAAGCCAATTTACATGTTTTGAGGCAGGTAAAAACATACTTTCCCTATCGATTCTGCAGCTTCTTGAAATTCATAAGTTTCAAGAATAGAAAGGTCTTAAGAGTATTAATTTTCATGATGATTTTTAGCTTCAGAAAATACATGATTAACTAAATGTTTTATATAAGAATCAAAATCGATTTTTAAACATCTTTTTTGCTCTTACCCCTTATTTAAATGAAAAACATTCATGTAGTAAATAAAAACTTTAGTATACACATATATAAACATTTTGATTTTGAAAAATGGAACAATATTTTCTATGGAGAAAGAAGGGTAGATTCTTCTAAAAAGGTTTTTAAAGGAATAGTCGGATTAAATAGCTATTAAATATTTTAAAGTTTAAATCCATTTTTAAGAAAATTTCTAAAATTTAAAAGCACAATATTATATTAAGACACATTTGATATTTTTTTCAGATTTTTTTATCTTGTTTAAATCTCAATTTTTTAAATTATCTATTAATTATTATTATTTTTAAAGTATTATTTATAAATTATTTTTTAAAAAATATTTTATTTATATGAAAATAATTCTTAGGGACAATCAATTTGTAAGTTGTTGTATTTTTTAAAAAATTATTTTGGGATTGAATTTGCAAACGCTCCATTTTTAAAAGAGAAATTTTTCTTACCAACTAACATTTTGACAGTTACATTCTAATGAAAGAATATAAGTATTTTTATCACAAAAAACAAATTTTTTAATAATAAAGTAAAAATGTTAAAGTTCATATGAACTAAATAAATTTTATTCTCCTCTTTAATATAATTCATTGTCAATAGTTTATATTGAATTCATATTGTTAGGAAATATTTTTACTATTTGGAAAAATTTTTAATGAAATGGAATACTTTTTGAGAAAAGAAATAATTAAACCAATAGGAAAAACCCAAAAAACTAGGAAAAATAAAAAACACCAAAAAATAATTAAACCAATAGGAAAAACCCAAAAAACTAGGAAAAATAAAAAACACCAAAAAATAATTAAACCAATAGGAAAAATTAAAAATACTTGGAAAAATCAATGTTGATTGGATACCATATTCAAATAGTTTAATAAAGTCATCCTAGCTTTAGACATTTGAAGAATTTTTTATTATTGATAAAAATCTTATTTTATTTCGGTTTAACTGGTTGTCGAATAATAGTTCTGAGTTTTTCTGGTTTTGCTCTTCGAACATCACTTAAATATATCTCATGATGTAAACCATTGAAATCATAGCTATTTTCTTCAATAACATTGTGTAGCTTTTCAACTGTTGGTCCTTCATCTGCATAGGGACCAATATGTAATATTTGAGCAGATAATCCTTCATCCATTTCTACAAATTCGATTTTATCAAGTGAAGGAAGATCTTTCTTTTTAGCTACTTCTTCCTTTGCTTGTTTGAAGTGTTCATCTTCAACAAAATTTGGTTGCATTATAAGGGATTTCCAATTCCAATTAGATTTATCTTCTACTGAAAAATCATTAGGGTCATCTCCCCACCATAAACCTTCTAAAGGCATTACAACATAATCAGTTTTATGTTCTTTTTTCATGATGAACTTTGTTTTAAATGAGACACTCATTAAAGCCTCAATAGAATCTTTGTATTCTTGAGAAGTGTTTGGGTCTCCTTTTCCATCAATGCTTAGATAATTTAACTTTGGAACTTCAACAAAATAAACTTCCTTAGATGATGGTTTGTACAAATCCTTATATTCTTTTTTTAAATCAATTTTTGCCATTTTATCCCTTTGTTTTTATTTTAATACCTTTTTCACAATTTCATTAGCTTTACATACTTATAGTGCAATTATTAATGAATAGCTGCTTCATGACAATAATAAGTCAAGATTATTCTTATAAATTTAGATAGAGCTTAAGAAAAGTATTCATCTTGAAGTCTTTTTCAAATATTTACTTAGCAGTTAATGGTTATCTTCATATAACGGACATATAACTACTACTATTCCTTACTTTAGAATTACTTCATTAGCTAATCAAAGACAAAATGGGTTTAGTGAGATTTAATGTCATCTAATATGTTATTGATTCAATAGCTAGTCCATACATTAGCTAAATGAAAAATTAAAAATAAGATTCCTAAAGGCACTAAAATATGGTTTTTTCTCCATAGTCCAATAAATGTATAATAAAGTGGTGGAAATCCAGCAAGAACGATTAATACAAGAGATAATTCTTGATAACCATTAAAATAAAACATCCATCCAAGATAGTATCCAAGAAGTAATATAATGCTTATTGTGAAAAATATTTTTTCTTTTAGAAAATCAAGGTTTAATCCTTTTGTATTAGAATTAACTATAAATATCATAGCTATAATCGTGCTAATACCAAATATTTTTTCAAAGAGATTTAAAATAGGATAAGTATCAATCATTTCCATTAAAGGATTATTAGCTAATTCAACTAATGGCATGATAATATAAGGTATCTCTTGAAAAAGGAAAAAAAATAATCCTAGAGAAAATAATCCAAAGTATATATTTTTATGAATTTTAAACCATTTTATCACAAATAAAGTATTCCATTCCATTTAAACACATCAAAATGTTATTGCTAAAAATCAATATCTAAAACTTCAGAAATTTTATTTATAACTATATCAGCTGCATCAAATACTTTTTGTGAAATTTCTTCACCTTGCTCAAGAGTGAGAACAGCTAAATCAGATTCATTAAAAGCTGAAATATCATTTGGACCGTTTCCAACCATCATGACCTTGTATTTCTTTTTTAAATCTTTAACTATCTCTCCTTTCCTTTCTGTATTAGCTGTTTCGAAAACATTCTCTATTGGAAAATTTATAATCTCTGCAAATTCTTCAAGTGATTTTGATCTATCACCTGAAGCTATGAAAGTTTCAATACCTCTATTTTTTAAGGTTTGGATAACATAGCTAACATTAGGGAAAATTTCTCCACCAGCTGTTATAATGTATTCAAGTTCATTATTATCAATATTTAAAATAAAAGCTGAACCACTGCATAGCTGAATGAAATTATTCCTTTTAGTCAGATAACGAGCAGTTTCATGAAATTCCTCTAAAGTTAGATTAGAACTTTTAAGTCTTGGCAATAATTCATCTTTACCAATATTTGAAGAAGAATAGCTAATATCCATCTCTATGTTATATTTTTTTAAAAAATCATAGAGTTTTTTTTCTGGAGAAGCTCGCAACAGACATTTTTTTATATCAGTTTGTAAAACAACAAGAACTGAATTATTTATCTCATCAACAATATCTAAAGAACTGATTTTTTCAGATATTTCACCAGTTTTCATATCTTTAACTGCCCGACATCTTTTTAAAAGAGTTCCAGAAATATCAAAAACAATAGCTTTTTTATCCATGTGAATCCTTATACTGAAATGTTTATATTAATATGAACTGTTTACTGTGATAAGAAACGTTAATCTTAGCAATGAATATTTATCATGATAAGAACTGTTTATCTCAATAAGAAATGTAATCTTAACCAGAAACATTTACCCTTCAAGAAATGTTTACCTTAAGAAGAAATGTTTGCCATAATAAGAAAGATTTACTCAAATAATTGTTTACCATGATAAGAAACGTTTGTCTTAATAAGAAATGTTTTTTTACAAGTTTTTTATTAATTATTTTTTTCAATAGTGTACATCATAAGAAATATTATAATAAAAAAATTTCTTTTTTTTAAAATTATATAAATAAAGATTAATAAATATGAAAAAATTATAGATATTATAAAGTTTATAAGGAATATTAATATGTCTAAATTTAATATTAAAATAATTTTAATGATTTTAATTATACAAATTATTTTGGAAAAAAATTATCCTCATAATTT
>WRMT01000002.1 GCA_009777005.1 Methanobrevibacter sp.
AAACAATGGTCCTGATAATGCAACAGGTCTTGTAGTAATCGATTTACTTGATTCTCGCCTTGTCTTTGTAAGTGCTTCATTAGCTAATTATAATCCAGCTAATGGTCACTGGACTATTGGAAACTTAGCAGTAAACCAAAGTCTAACTTTAACTATTAATGTTAGAGTTAATGGTACTGGTAATATTCCAAATATTGCATATGTAACAGTTAATCAGGAAAATATTGGTCAAGATAATGCTAGTAGCATTCCTTTAGGTGCAGACCACATTCCTACCTTTATTTCTGTTGAAAATGTAACTCAAAATGCAACCATGCCGTTTACTATAAATGGCAATGTAACAAGTCTTAATGGCTGGGCAGTAAATGGTTTTGTAAATATAACCATTAATGGCACAGTTTACATAGTACAAGTTACAAATGGAGCATTTAGTTTAAGTCAAACCTACAATGTATATGGTTTATACAATTTACTTGTTGAATACTTTGGGGATGCAACTTTCGCTCCTTCCAATACAACTGGTACGTTAAACATTCTACCTTTAGCTACTACTACTGTTGTAGATACTTCTACTGCTCTTATCTTTAACTATACTACAAATATTACTGCAAATCTCACTGATCAATTTGGAAGACCTGTAGTTGGAGCTACTGTTACTTTCATAGTCGATGGAATAACTATCGGAACTAATATTACTAATGCAGAAGGTATAGCTATTCATGCTTTAACACCGGGTCTTTTTGTTGCAAATTATACAATAGAAGCAGTTTATGCTGGTAACAGTACTTATCTTTCATCTAATGATTTAATCACTAGACAATCAAGAGATATGGGTACTAGAATAACTATTACTGAGGTAACTACTAAAGTAAATCGTTTAACTGAAATTCCAATATATCTTCATAATGAGTTTGGCACTCCAATGGCAAATCAAGTTATTAAGGTTGAAATTGATGGAAATGTGTATAACCTTACCACTAATGGTCAAGGTATAGCTTATCTCTATCATACTCCAACTGAGGCTAATCCTCTTCGTATTGATGCTGAATTTATTGGAAATCCTCTATTAAGACGTTCTGAAGAAATAGGTGTATTACTTGTTGAAAAACTTTCAACTGAGATTGTATTAGATAATGTTGTTGTAACCACAGTTGAAAATTCAACTTTCACTGCAGTGTTAAAAGACGAAGATGGAGATCTTTTAAATAATACTGAAGTGGATGTTTACATTGATGGAGAGTATGTTGGTACTTATGAAACTGATACTTATGGTAGACTATATTATACTGGTCCACCACTTCCTACAGGTGATTTCACTATATCCATAGCTTTTGCAGGTTCAGGTGATGTTTATGTAGGTACTACATCAGAAAGTACTTTAACCGTACGTCCTCTAAGAACTACTACTGCAGTTTCAGCTAATCATGTGGATAATGAAACAACAACTTTCATTGCAAGACTTTACGATGAGTTTAATAAACCATTAGATAACAAACCTGTAGCATTCTTCCTTGATGGAATATTTATTGGTATAGCTATTACTGATTTTAATGGTGTAGCTAGGTTAAACCATACTTATACTCCTGGTGGAAGTATTGTAGCTGAGTTCCTTGGTGACAGTATTTATCGTGAATCATTGGATAATCATCCTTTCGGTAATAATCCTGATCCTGATAATCCTGACAACCCAGATAACCCTGATAACCCTGATAATCCTGACAATCCAGATAATCCAGATAACCCTGATAACCCTGACAATCCAGTTAATCCAGTTAATCCTGATAATCCAGTTAATCCAGTTAATCCTCGTATTCCAATGTCAGCTGCAGGAAACCCAATAGCTATAATATTGTTATTATTGTTAACCTTGCTTTTAGTTGGTTTCAGACGTAGAAAAAATAATTAATATGTTTTTAAAGGATTTTATTTTTTAATCCTTTTTTCTTATTTTTTTTTTATTTCTTTTTTAGCTATTTTTTTTCATATTCTTTTTTTAGATAAATTTTTTAACTTTAATTAAACTTTCTTACCATTAACTTATTCTCTATTAATCCTTTATTTTTCAATTAATTAGGATATTTAGTTTAAAATAAATAATAATGATAATAATTTAAATTTTCATTCATTTGAAAATTCTTTTTAAATTGAAATACTTCTTTTTAGTGTTAAAATTGCTTCTTTAGGAAAATTTTATTTTACTTTTAAAGTTTTTTTAATATGGTAAATTTTGTTTAAAACTTAATATTTACTATTAAATAGCTAAATTTAATTGATAAAAATCTAAATTTTAAATATTTTGTTATAAAAATATTTTTTCTTTGAAAAAAAGGGAAAAAAGCTAGAAAAAGATTTTTTACTTATAAAAAACCTTCATTAAAGATTATTTAGCTAAAAACTAATAGCTCCAATACTAACTTTCAAGTGTGAAGCTAAAGAATTTGTAAAAAAATGTTTAAAATTCCATATAAATGGAATATTATTTATTTTAAAAAAAAGAATGTTTAAGGATTATGACTTGTTAATAGCTACTTCTTGAGTACAAATTTATATTCAAGGATGGGATTTTAATAGGTATTTTGAAATTATTTTTTTTTAATTTTCTAGAATTTTTTTAATATTTTTTTTTTAAATCCTTCTAGAAAAATTTCATGAAAAACTTTAAGAAAAAATTAGACGTTCATTTCAAGTGTAAAATCATGATTTTTTATTTAATAATATTAATTTGGTCATTCATTTCAAGTGTAAAAAAAGATTTTTTTAATTATTTTTTTTTCTAAAATCAAAAATTTTTTTAGCTCTTTAATCCTCTTATTTAGCTAATGGTTATTGAATATTATTTATAATACTTGTTTAATTAATAATTGATTTTAAAAAAAGATATTTTCTTTATTAATATCTTAAAATTTATAATTCACAAGAAATTTTTTTTTATTTTTTATTTTTATAGTATATTCATCTATATTTTAATCGAATATTCATTAAATTTGTAGATGTATATTTTTTTTATTTTATAAAAATAGCTATATTCCATAATTTGAATACTTGAGGAATGGTGTGGTAAGTTAGTAGTTTTTCATTAAAATATACAGATAAGAATTTTTTGTTTTTATTTTTATCATTTTTTCATCTATTTTATAATTGAATATTCATTTTAATTGTAGATGTATAATTTTTATTTAGACATAATTTTCTGTATATTTTCATGAAAAGTATTATTTTTTTTTTAAAAAAATATTTTCTTATTAAGATTTATAAGGGATTATTTCTTTTTAAAATATTTTTTTATTAAAATATATTATGAATTATTTTTTGTTTCAATTTTTATCTTTTTTATAATGTCTTTTTTTATAAATATTCTCTTTAATTGTAGATGTATACAATAGTTAAATATATATGTTAAAGTTCATTATATAAATGCTATAGTTAATGAGAGAATAGCTTAATTCTATTATATAAATATAATGAGTTTAGCTACGAAGGTGCTTATTAGCTAGATATAATTCTATGATGTAAAAAAAATATCATGGAACAAATTATTCAGATATAGACTATACAATTAATTCAAACTTATTTTTTTATTTAATGAGAGAAGAAATAAAAAACAAGTAAAATTGTTTAATCTGTCATTAACACGTAATTTACACTCTATATCAGATATACAAACATATTCAATGCTTATTTTTATTGAATGAGAGATAAAATAAATTACAAGTAACATTGTTATTTATCTGGTCATTTAAGTTAACCCAAATTTAATAATTTCGACCTAATTGGAATAGCTAAAATAATTCCGACCAATGTGGAATTGAAAATAATTAGCTATTTTAAATGGTGCTATTAATTATTAAGATTTTCAAGCTTTCAGTTTTGGTTCATTATTAATAAATAATGGATCTCAATTATTGAAGCTAATCTTGAACTTTGATAGGATCATTCTACTAATGGTTAAAGTTGAATATTTTTTTGGGTTTGTAGTTTCAAAAAAAATCTTTTATTTACTAAAGAGATTTTTGGATTATAGATAGGCATTTTAATTAATGATATAGGGATTTTTGGATTACTAAAAATAAGTATTATAATTATTATTATAATTATTAATTAATAATTATTAAGTGGATTATTATCGTATAGGGCCTTTTTGGTAAAAAATAAATATTTAGGTGATGAATGGGGTTTTTTAAATTAAAGGGAAAATGATTGGTTTCATGTAATTTTTTTTTCATGATTTATATGATGATTTTATTTTTATGAATTGAAACTTTAAGTAGTTAATATAAACTTTTAATAATGAAGGGGAATTTTGTTTATAAATGCAATGATTAAATTCATATGAATGTATTTTATTGAACTATATACAAGAATTTACTCATATATAGTGATTTAAAAATAATATATATTGTATTCTATTATTGTATAAATGTTTTTAGTATAATTAATAGTTGTATTTTTCAACATGTTAATATATTTTTGAACTATATACAGGAATTTACTATATATTTTTATTTTAAAATAGCTATGTCTTAGTATTTTTCAAATATATAATGATCTTTAAGTACTAAATATGATTTTTTATCAAATGATTATATTTTTTTAGAAAAGTATACAATAATTTTCTTATATGTATTGATATTAGATTGTATGTATTGGTGTTTAGCTAATTATATTATAATTTTTAATTATTTATTTGATAATTTTGTATCATGTAAATATTTTTTAAAATTATGTATATGAATTTTCTAGTATATATCTATTTAAGATTATTAGTTTGATGATTTTTCATCTGTAAATATTTTTTAAATTTATGTATATGAATTTTCTAGTATATATTTGTTTAAGATTATTTGTTTGATGATTTTTCATCTGTAAATATTTTTTAAATTTATGTATATGAATTTTCTAGTATATATTTATTTAAGATTAGTACGTAATGATTTTTTAGTTATTGTATATGTATTTTTAATTAAATTCAATCATATTATTTAAAAGTTTAAAAAACTATAAGGTTTTCATAAATTTGTAACACGTTTTTATAATATAATTTAATAATTAAACATTTAAATTTAATATCTAATGGTGTTCTAGTAACTGTAAAAGCATATTTAATTAATTTCTAATGATTTTATTTAAATATTTAAAAAATTTTTAAATTTTCATAAATTTGATTATATAATTTTCTATGTATAGAATATTAAATATTTAAGATTGATATCTAATAGAATTTCACTATTTATATAAGTGTTTTTAATTAAGTTCTAATGATTTTATTTTAATATTTAAAAAATTTTTATATTTTCATAAATTTGATTATATAATTTTCAATATGAATGAAATATTAAATATTTAAGATTGATATCTAATGGTGTTCTTGTAATTGTATAAGTATTTTTAATTAATTTCAATGATCTTATTTAAATGTTTAAAAAATTTGTGGGGTTTTCATAAATTGATAATATGATTTGATAATATGAATATAAAATTAAAATTTAAAATTTTGTTAAGGAGATTTTTTTTATGTATAAATGTTTTTGGATAATATCTATGGAGGATTATACATGGTTTTAATAACCATAAAGGAGGCTTTCTATGTTAACAGCTAATAAGTCTAGGATAAGAGTATTCATAGTTATAGCTATGTTTTTACTATTCTTTTCCGCTTTACAATCAGCTACTGCATGTGAAACATGTGATGTTTCTTGTTCATGTACTGATTGTTCTGGTTGTCCTGACTGTGGATGTGTGGAATGTAATCCAGCAGAATCTACAGAAAAGGAAAATTCAAACAGTATTTCTAATATTTTCAATGGATCCACATTATCTTTAGGTGATGGGATTCATACGAATTTCACGAAAATTAGTATTGATAAAGATATAACTATACAAGGTAATGGGGTAAACAATTCTATTATATTTATAGATTCTAATAATGTTGCTTTTAATGTTTTAAGTGGAAATACTTTAAAATTATATAATCTAACTATTTTTACTAATTACATATATTCTGATGGGGATATAGCTAATTTTAATAGTTTAGTGAATTTATTTAATGGCTCAATTGCTGGGTCAGGTACTGTTGTATTTGAAAATTGTAAATTTATAAATAATAAAAAAACTGATGTTGTTGTAACAGTTAGTGCATCTCCTACATATAATTCTAATAGGATAACTCTAACTGCAAATGTTAATGATTTTAATGGAAATAATTTAATTGGTGATGTTGCTTTTTATATAAATAATGAATTTTCAGGAAGAGTTTCCATAGCTAATGGGGTGGCTACATATAGTGTAGACTTAGCTAATGGAAACTACAATGTACATGCTTCTTATGTTAATGATGTCGATACAAATTATGGAATAAGTCAAAATCAACCATCTTTCAATGTATTCTCTTTGATTCAACCTTTAAGTGTTCCATTACCTACTTCTGGAAATAGATACTGGGTTGATCCTTCTAGTGGTCAAGATAATGCTTCTCGTAATGGTTTATCTATAGCTACTGCTTGGAGAACGATTTTATATGCTTATAATAATGCTCAAGCTAATTCTTCAATTATTTTACAACCAGGGATTTATCAATCTACTGGAAATGCAGAGATTAATTTAGCAAATAAGCTAAATATGACTATAATTGGAAATGATACTGTTAATGATGTAATTATAATTCCTTCTTCACCTCCATCTACATCTAGTTCTGTTCCCACTTTCTTAAATATTTCTGCTGGTACTTCATCTGCTAATCAGAGAACTCTTAATTTATATAATTTGATAATACGAGGTGGCTTATATAATAAAATTTATATTCAAGCAAATAATATTTTAAATATTGATTCTCTTATCTTTGTAAATTCTACTAGTGGTAGGGGTATTTATACTGAGTCTAGTTATGTAGATATTATTGTTAATAATAGTCTCTTTACTAATTTAACTGGATCTAGTACTGGTAAAGGTATTGGTACTCCTGAAAGTACTGTAGCTAGTTTTGGTTCAATAAGGGTAAATAATACTAATTTTACTAATATCGCACAGGCTAGTACTGGTGGTGTTATTAATCATCATGGTCCAAGTTCTTCCTATGTGAGTTTATACAATACTAACATTATCAACTGTACTGGTTCAAGTGTAGGTGCGGTTATACGTTGTTATGGTGGTGCTGGTGTTACACTTAATTATACTAATATTACTGATTCTGGTTGCACTGCTTCCAGTCATGGAGGTATTTTCTGTCTTAATGGTGCTGGTAGCTTTCTGGTTACTGATAATTCAAGGTTCACAAATGTTTTCTCTGGTGGTCAAGGAGGTGTGACATTTACTCATACTGGTCCTTCAACTATAATTAACACCATTTTTGAAAATTGTAGATCTAGCAATACTGGGGGGGTTATACATAATGCAGGAACTAATCCTGTTACTATAATTAACTCTTCTTTTATTGGTAATAATGCTACTTCTGGTGGTGCTATAAATGCTGCTAGTTCTGGATCTATAGCTATATTTAACTCTACTTTTACTAATAACCGTGCTACTAGTACTACTGGTGGTGCTATTCATGCAGCTAGTGGTACTGTTAATATTACTAATTCTAGTTTTAATAATAACTTTGCTACAACTCAAGGTGGAGCTATTAATGTAGCTAGTGGTGCAGTTAATATTGTTGGTTCTAATTTTACTTCAAATGTAGCTACTACTTTTGGTGGTGTTATTGGATCTGGTGGTGGAACAGTAAGTATTTCTACTTCTAATTTTAATAATAATAATGCTACTCAATATGGTGGTGCTATTGGAGCTTCTGCTGGAACTATAAATGCAAATCTTTCTAATTTCAATGGTAATTATGTTTATGGAAGTGGTGCTTATGGTGGTGCTTTAGGTTCACCTGGAGGTACTATAAATATCTATAATTCTGCTTTTGCTAATAATTCTGCGAGAAATAATACAGCTGCAGCTACTGCTTATGGTGGAGTTGCAGGTGTTAATGGTGCAAATGCTGTAATAACTTTGGTTAACTGTACAGTCCATGATAATTGGGCGAAATATGGTGGTGCTTTTGGTACTGGAACTTCTGGTGGTCGAATAAATGTGATCAATAACACAGCTATATTTAATAACTATGCTTTAGAGTATGGTGGTGTTGCTGGTCTTGGTTCTGCAGGTACAATAATAATTGAAAATAGTCGTATCTATAATAATTCTGCTGGTAGTTTTGGTGGTGCTTTTGGTGTTAATGGTGCAGGTACTATTAATGCTACAAACTCTAACTTGACTGGAAATGATGCTGGTACCTATGGTGGTGCTGTTGGTGTTAATGGTGCTGGTACTGTTAATCTAAATTTCGTTGAAATGATAGATAATATGGCTGTTAACTACGGTGGTGCTGTTGCTCTTAGTGGTACTGGTGGTACTGTTAATGTTCGCAGTTCTACTTTAAGACGTAACCATGCAACTGGTTCTACTGGTTATGGTGGAGCTATAGGGCTAATGTCTGGTAATATCAATGTATATGACTCAAGGTTTGAAAATAACACTGCTGTAACTTATGGTGGTGCTGTTGGTGTTCCTACTGGTGGTAACTTCTATGCAAACAACTCTAACTTTACGGATAATGTAGCTGGTACTTATGGTGGAGCTATTGGTTCTGCTGCTGGTGTTAATATAACCTATTGTATATTTACTCGTAACGAAGCTGGTACTTTTGGTGGTGGAGTTGCAGCTATGGGTGGATCTTTAGCTAATTCTATTTTAAGTTGTCAGTTTGAGTATAATTATGCAGGTAATCAAGGTTATGGTGTTTATGCAGCTGGTCGATTAACAGCTAATTATAATAGGTTCTTTAATAACACGGATGCTTCTGGTAATTTTAACCAAACTATTTGGACTAATACTTCTCAAAGCGGAAATGTTAACATTGACTTTAATTGGTGGGGAGAAAATAGACATTTAGCTGTTGGTAACTTACCTAACAATTATGTTGTAATTGACTTTGATACTGTTAATTATGGTCTTTGGAATGGTAGTGCTCATTATGTTTATACTATACTACTTAATGACACAACTAATACTAACTTTAATGTAAGTCGCTTACCTCCATTTATGGGTGAAGCACGATTTATTGTCCCTCCTTACAACACTTCTTTCAGTGCTCATTTAAACGGTACTGTTGTAAGTATTCCTTTTGTAGCTGATGCTTATCATGAAGGTTACTTTAGAGTGGACAATCAGTATATTAGTTTTAATGTTACTACTAACTCTACTCCTACTGTAAGTAACTTAACTGTTAATTTAGGTACTACTTCTGGTAAATATAAGGATCAAGTTACTTTAACTGCAACTTACCTTGATAATGGTGGTTATCCTGTAGCTGGTCTTGTTGTTGACTTTTATGTAGCTGGTGTCTATGTTGGTACTAATACCACAACTGCCAATGGTACTGTTTATCATAGCTATACAGTAGCTAGTGCTGGTAATTTAAATTATACTGTAGAGTATAATGGTTCAAATAAAAATTATAATCCTATTAATGCAAGTACAATACTTAACTTCCTTAGATTGGATACTCGTATTGTGGTTAATAATGTTGTTTATGGAAATAGTGGAGCTCCTGTAATCTTAAATGCTACAATTTATGATGAGTGGAATGATACTATTGGAAATGTAACTTTACACTTCTATGGTATGAGTGGAGGATACTATACCTTTGCTTTAACTAACTCAAATGGTCAAGCTATAGCTAATTACACTTTCCCTGTTACTGGAAATTATACATGGTATGCTGTCTTTGATGGTAATGGTAACTATACTGCAAGTAACTCTTCAACCAGTAGTACTGGTAGAGCTGATATTTCTCCTATAGTGAATTTAACCATTAATAAAAATGCTAATGTAACTGGTGGAGTGAACTTTGGAGATTATGTAACTTATACTATTAATGTTACAAATCATGGTCCTGATGCAGCTACTAATGTTATAGTGCTTGATCTTTTAAATTCTAGTCTTATTTTACAAAGTTTTACTCCAAGTTCAGGTACTTATGTAAGTTCTACTGGTCTTTGGACAATAGCTAGTATTTCTGTTAATCAAACTGTAACCTTGACAATTAATGTAAGGGTAAATGTTACAGGTACTATTCCTAATGTAGCTACTATAACTAATGTGAATCAACCAAATGTTGGTGGAAACACAAGTGGTGTGAATATATCATCTTCCAATGCTGTTAATTTAACTATTGTAAAATCTAGTAACACTTCTACTGCAGGTTATGGTGATTTAGTAACCTATACTATTAATGTAACTAACCATGGTCCTAATACTGCAACTGCTGTTTCAGTTTATGATCAACTTGATTATCGCCTTATACTTGTGAATGCTACAGCTACTATAGGTACTTATACTAATAATGTTTGGTCTATTCCATCTATTGCAGCTGGAGGAAGTGCAATTTTAACAATTATTGTTAGAATCAATGGTACTGGAAATATTACTAATTTAGCAAATATTACAAATGTAACTGAATTTAATCTTGCTAATGGTACTAATTCTAGTAATGTAAATGTTAGTGTACCTAATACAGTAAACTTAACAATCTCTAAAACTAGTAATGTTACTGGTATAGTAGGTGTTGGAGATCGTGTAACTTACACTATAAATGTAACAAATCATGGTCCTGATAATGCAACATTCGTTAATGTAACTGACAGACTATCATCAGCTCTTTTATTCTTAAATGCTAGTGCAACTATTGGTTCATATAATAATAATACTGGTGTTTGGACTGTTGGAACTCTTAATGTTGGTCAAACTGCTACATTATATATTAATGTAACTATAATTGGTACAGGTAATATTGTGAATGTAGCTAATGTTACTGTACGTGAGGTTAATCTTGGAAACAATAGTACGAATGATAGTGTAACCTTAACGGTTCCAAGTACTGTGAATTTCACGATTACAAAAACTAGTAATGCTCCTGCAACTGTTTACTTCGGAGATTTAATAACCTATACTATTACTGTCCGTAACTTTGGTCCTGATAATGCAACAAATGTTGTAGTAACAGATATTTTAGATTCTAGATTAATCTTTGTAAATGCTGTTGGTGGAAATTACTCTATGAGTGGTAATACTCTTTTCTGGAACATATCCAACCTAAATGTTGGCTCAACTGTTACATTAAATATTACTGTTCGTATAAATGGAACTGGAAATATTGTAAATATAGCTAATATTACTGCTAGTCAGGATAATATTGGTGAAAATGGCACAAATTCAAGTTCTAATGGTACTAATTTCACTGTTCCAAATACTGTGAATTTGACTATTGTTAAATCAACTAATGCTTCAGCTAATGCAAGTTACCTTGATTATGTTACCTATACAATTAATGTAACAAATTTCGGTCCTGATACTGCAAATAGTGTTTCAGTCTATGATAGACTTGATTCTCGCCTTATACTATTAAGTGCTAATGCCACAATAGGTACTTATAATCCTGCTACTTATATTTGGTCTATTCCATCTATTACTGCTGGTCAAAGTGCAATTTTAAATATATTTGTCCGTATAAATGGTACAGGAAATATAACAAATGTAGCAAATATAACAAATGTAAATGAAGAAAATCTCGGAAACAACAGCACAAATAGTACTGTTAATATCTCTGTACCAAGTACAGTGAATTTAACAATTTCTAAAACAAGTAATGTTACAGGTGTAGTAGCTGTTGGAGATCGTGTAACTTACACAATCAATGTTACAAATCATGGTCCTGATAATGCAACATTTGTAAATGTAACCGACAGACTAGTTTCAGCTCTTTTATTCCTAAATGCTAGTGCAACAATAGGTTCATATAATAATAACACTGGTATTTGGACTATTGGAACTTTAAATGTTGGTCAAACTGCTACCTTATATATTAATGTAAGTATTATTGGTACAGGTAATATTGTAAACTTAGCTAATGTTACTGTACGTGAGGTTAATCTTGGAAACAATAGTACAAATGATAGTGTAACTTTAACAGTTCCTAGTAGTGTGAATTTCACTATTTCTAAAACTAGTAATGCTTCAGCTAATGTACGCTATAATGATATAATTACTTATACTATAGCTGTTCGTAATTATGGTCCTGATAATGCAACGGGGGTTATTGTATTTGATGAGCTGGATTATCGACTTGCTTATATAAGTCATACAGCTTCTCCAGGAACTAATTATACTGTATCTAATGGGGTTTGGGATATAGGAAGCCTTACTGTAGGACAGAATGTGACTTTAACTATAACTGTTAGAATTAATGGAACTGGAAATATTGTAAATGTAGCTAATATCACTACAAATCAAGATAATATTGGTGAAAATAGCACTAATTCAACAACTAATGGTACTAATTTCACTGTTCCTAGTACTGTGAATTTGACTATTGTTAAAACTAGTAATGCTTCAGCTAATGCAAGTTATCTTGATATAGTTAGCTATACTGTTAATGTAACTAATCATGGTCCTGATAATGCAACTGCTGTTTCTGTTCTTGATCAAATTGATAGTCGCCTTATTGTCCTAAATACTGTTATGAATATGGGTAATTATAATATTGGTACTGGTATGTGGGATATTGGAACAATAGCTGCAGGTACAAGTGCAATCTTAACTATAACTGTTCAAATAAATGGTACTGGCAATATTTCAAACATAGCTAATATCAATAACTTTAATGAAACTATTAATCTTAATGATACCAATAATAGTACTGTGAATATTTCAGTTCCAAGTACAGTGAATTTGACTATTGTTAAAGTTAGCAATGTAACTGGTTTAGATGTAGGTGTAGGTGACTTGGTTGCTTATACTATTAATGTAACTAATCATGGTCCTGATAATGCAACAGGTGTTAATGTAACTGATATACTTAGTAACCGTCTTTTATTCCTTAATGCTACTGCAAATATAGGTATTTACAACAATAATACTGGTATGTGGGTGATTAACAATCTTGCTGTAGGTCAAACTGCAACATTAACTATTAATGTCCAAGTTATTGGTACAGGTAATATTGTAAATGTAGCGAATGTTACTGTAAATGAAGTAAATCTAGGAAATAATAGTACTAGTAGTAATACTACTTTCTCTATTAACTCAACTGTAAACTTCACAATATCTAAAACTAGTAATGCATCTGCTAGTGTTCGTTATAATGATATTATAACTTATACTATTACTGTTCGTAACTTTGGTCCTGATAATGCAACAGGTGTTATTGTAATTGATAGAATTGACCCTCGTCTTGCTTATCTTAGTCATACTACTACAGTTGGCACTTATACAGTATCTAATGGTGTATGGGATATAGGAAATTTAGCTGCAGGTTCAACTGAAACTTTAACTATTACTGTCCGTATTAATGGTACAGGAAATATTGTAAATGTAGCTAATATTACTTCAGATCAAAATAATATTGGTGAAAATAGCACTAATGCAAGTTCAAACAGTACTAACTTCACTGTTCCAACTACAGTAAACTTAACTGTTGTTAAAACTAGTAATGCATCAGCTAATGCAAGTTATCTTGATATAGTTACCTATACTATTAATGTAACTAATCATGGTCCAGATAATGCTACAGCTGTTTCTGTTCTTGATGTACTTGATTATCGCCTAGCACTATTAAATGCTAATATGAATTTAGGTAATTATAATTCTCTTACAGGTGAATGGACAATTGCTACTATAGCTGCTGGTCAAAGTGCAATCTTAACTCTTACTGTTCAAATTATTGGCACTGGAAATATAGCTAATGTAGCTAATATCACTAACTTCACTGAGGAAATTAACCTTAATGATACTAACAATAGTACTGTAAATATTACTGTTCCACGAACAGCTAATGTAACTGTAACTAAATTTAGCAATATAACTGGTAATGTAACTGTAGGAACTAGTGTACTTTACACTATACGTGTAACAAACAATGGTCCTGATAATGCAACTAATGTAAATGTAACTGATGTACTTGATTCAAGACTTACTTTTGTAAGTGCTTCTTCATCATCTTACAATCCAAGTACTGGTATTTGGTCTATAGGAGCACTAAATGTTGGTGTAACCTTAGAATTAAATATAACAGTAATTGTAAGTGGAACTGGTCAGATTGTTAATGTAGCTAATGTCTCTATTAGCGAAGTTAACATTGGAAACAATAGTACAGATGGTAACAACTCAACTGTAAATGTTCCTGCAAGTGTTAACATAACAATTACAAAAAATAGTAATGTTACTTCAAATGTTATTGTAGGAGATCTTGTTAGCTATACTATAACCGTTGCAAATAATGGTCCTGATAATGCAACAGGTCTTGTAATTATAGACCAACTTGATTCTAGACTTATCTTTGTAAGTGCTTCATTAGCTAATTATAATGCAGCTAATGGTCGCTGGACTATTGGAAGCTTAGCAGTAAACCAAAGTTTAACCTTAACTATTAATGTTAGAGTTAATGGTACTGGTAATATTCCAAATATTGCAAATGTAACAGTAGATCAGGAAAATATTGGTCAAGATAATGCTAGTAGTATTCCTTTAGGTGCAGATCACATTCCTACAAGTATTTCTGTTGAAAATGTAACTCAAAATGCAACCATGCCATTTACAATAAATGGTAATGTAACAAGTCAAAATGGCTGGGCTGTAAATGGTTTTGTAAATATAACTATTAATGGTACAGTTTACAGTGTACCAGTTACTAATGGAGCATTTAGTTTAACTAACACCTACAATGAATATGGTTTATACAATGATTTCACTGTGGAATACTTTGGAGATGCAGCTTTCGCTCCTTCCAATACAACAAATGCTTGGTTAAACATTCTACCTCTATCTACAACCACTATTGTAAACACTTCTACTGCTCTTATCTTTAACTTTACTACAAACATAACTGCAAATCTTACTGATCAATTTGGAAGACCTGTAGTTGGAGCTACTGTTACTTTCATAGTCGATGGAATAACCATAGGAACTAATATAACTAATGCACAAGGTATAGCTATTCATGATTTCACACCAGGTCCTTTCCCAGCAAACTATACACTGGAAGCAACTTATGCTGGTAATACCACTTACTTGTCATCTAATGATACAATTACTAGACAATCAAGAGATATGGGTACTAGAATAACTATTGCTGATGTAACTACTAAAGTAAATCGTCTAACAGAAATTCCAATCTACCTTCATAATGAATTTGACTCTCCAATGCCAAATCAAGTTATTAGGGTTGAAATAGATGGTAATGTGTACAACCTTACCACTAATGGTCAAGGTATAGCTTATCTCTACCATACTCCAACTGAGGCTAATCCTCTTCGTATTGATGCTGAATTTATTGGAAATCCTCTATTAAGACGTTCTGAACAAATGGGTGTATTACTTGTTGAAAAACTAGCTACTGAAATTGTATTAGACAATGTTGTTGTAACCACAGTAGAAAACTCTACTTTCACTGCAGTATTAAAAGACGAAGATGGAGATCTTTTAAACAATACTGAAGTCGATGTTTACATTGATGGAGAGTACGTTGGTACTTTTGAAACTGATACTTATGGTAGACTATATTATACTGGTCCACCACTTCCAAAAGGCGATTTTACTATATCTGTAGCTTTTGCAGGTTCAGGTAATGTTTATGCAGGAACCACATCAGAAAGTACTTTAACAGTACGTCCTCTAAGAACTACTACTACAGTTTCAGCAAGTCATGTAGATAATGAAACAACAACTTTCATAGCAAGGCTTTACGATGAATTTAATAAACCATTAGCTGACAAACCTATGGCATTCTTCCTTGATGGTATGTTTATTGGTATAGCTATTACTGATTTTAATGGTGTAGCTAGGTTAAACCATACCTATACTCCTGGTGGAAGTATTGTAGCTGAGTTCCTTGGTGACAGTATTTATCGTGAATCATTGGATAATCGTCCTTTCGGTATTACACCAACAAGCAATATAACTGTTGATACTAACTCTACTGAAAATGATACTGTCCCTGATCCTATTGTTCAAGGGGATATTGACGACGATGACTTTAACTATGAATACGACGATGGCGATATAGATGGTGATGGAACTAGTAGGTCTACTCCACTTATTGCAATGTCAGCTGCTGGTAATCCAATAGCTATGATATTACTATCATTGTTAGCTATGCTTTTCATTGGTCTTAGACGTAGAAAAAAAAATTAACATGTTTTTAAAGGATTTTATTTTTTAATCCTTTTTTCTTATCTTTTTTTTTAACAATTTTTTACTTTTTTTTTAATTTCTTTTTTAGCTATTTTTCCATATTTTTTTTGATAAACTTTTCAATTTTAATTAAATTTCATTATCCTAAATTTATTCTTCATAAACTCTTTATTTTCCAATCAATTAGAATATTTAGCTTAAAATTACAAAATCTTTTTTACTCTCTTTAAACTATAATTTTCTCTAAAAAATCGAAGATTTTGCAAAGTTCCAAACTGATATTAAAAAAGGTAACTTTGATTTAAATTACCTAAAAATTCAACTAACACACTACTTGATACAAAAGCTCTCAAAATTTAATTGATAAAGTATTAAAATGAAAAATTTGCAAATAAAATATATGGAAAAACATCACGTGTTCTACAAGATCAAAGTGAATAAATACATTATATACAATCTGAACAAGCAGAATTAAGTCATAAAAGCAAGATATAATATGTTAAAGAAGAAAAAAAATGGAAATAGTCATTAAAATTAAAAAATTAGATTCACTTCTCAGGAAATAGCTGAAATCACTGGAATTCTTTGAAAAAAATTAAAGAACTTAAATTTTTCTATATGTGATTAAAGTTGATAAGCGAAAAAAATATTCATGAAAGAAGTTTATGCATTTTCACGAAAATATATATTCTCTTTAGAAAAAAATAAAATCCAAACCATAAAATAATTAATGGATGTGTCCTCTCGCCTACGTCTAAGATAAAAAAAAAGAACATTTAAAAACTTAAAAAACTTGAAGTAAGCTCATATAAAAACTGAAAATCACTGTTTAGGTCTTTTTAATAACCTAATAATTCTAGTATCTTTGCTAGTAAAGATATTAGTAGTGCAATTATGTATAATAAATCGCTCATAATTACTTTGCTCCTTTAATAGTAAACACTAATAGGTTTAATATGTGTTTAGGATATGACCATTTTTAAATTAGTGTTTCTTAAGTATGTTGTTTGAATGTTACTAATTATTTTTGAGAAGCAGAATGAGAACAACATCCAAACATTATATTTATTCAAGAATAGAGTTATAAACTTATCGAAAAATTGAATAATTATCATAAAAATATTGAAAAAAAATATATATAGTTTGTTGGTTGTAGTTCCCAAAAAATAGGGAACTACAGAGGATGAATACCACTAGACCGAACAAACATGAAAAGAAGACGATATGAAGCCTTCTCAAACAACATACTCAATTATGAGCTATCAGCCTGCCTAAACTTCAGGCATTATATAATTATGGTAAATTACATATATAAACATAACAGTTAATGTTCACTAAATATTTTATCCTTTTTCATTGGGAAGTAAAGTTTTCGACTCTTGAAAATTATTATTAATTTTTCAATTTTATACTGAAAAAATAACCTTTCTTTAGTCGGGAACCTATTTTTCGGCATAAAAATAATCAATTTATATAATCAATCAGAAAATTCAGTGCCAAAAATTAAGTGTTTGACATTAAATCCTCCTCCATTTTAAAATTCTTTTTGAATTGAAATATTTCCTTGTAATGTCAAAATTGTTATTCATTAGAAGAATTCTGATTTATTTGAAAAATTGATTTAACATGGTAAAATTCATTTATATCTTAATAATTGCTATTAAATAGCTAAATTTACTTGAAAAAAATTTAAACTTTAAATACCATATAATAAAAATATTTTTCCATGGAAAAAAAGGAAAAAAAGCCAGAAAAGGATTTTCTACCTATAGAAAAACCCTCATTAAAAAATTATTTAGCAATGGATGATTTTTTGTTCCTAAAATATATGGGAGAAAAAGGGAATGAATTACAGCAAAAAAGCTTTTTAAAAACATTAGGTATTGATATTAAAGGAAAAATCACCACTACAAATACTAAAATGCCTCCTGATAAAAAAATGGGAAAAAAAGTACGGTTAGACTCACGTATTATAACTGAATGTCAAAAAGACATTAACATAGAAGTTCAAAGAAAGAAAACAGATGATTTTTTAGGAAGGTTAATAATATACGCTAGTAAAAGAGCAATAGAATCAGTAGGAAAAGGACAAAATTACAACACATTAAAAAATGTCATTACAGTAGCTATATGTGGATATAGCTTTTTAAAATCACTAAAATACCATAATATCTTTTATTTGAGAAATAGTAATCCTTATATCAATGAAACACTAATAGATAAAATAGAGATTCATATCATTGAAATAGAAAAATTTAGAAAATCGAAGATTTTCTAACATTGCAAAATCGAAGATTTTGCACAGTTCAGAAAACCAGTAATATTCGAAGATGATCCTAATGACAGTACTAAAATAATAAAAACAAAAAAAGATTTTAAAAACAACTTAAAACATCAATATATTGGATTTTTTGATGAAAATATTTCGCATGAAAAAAGAAAGGAGATAGTAAAAATGGGAGATGAAGGACTTAAAGCTTCAATGAAAAATTTAGAATTGGCTTTTCAAAATGGTGCCTTTGACCAATTTTTCAAGGAAAAAATAGAAGAAATGCACCTAGAAAATGTAATGAATGAAAGATTAGAAAAAACAAGAGAGGAAAAAGGAAAGGAAATAGCTATTAAACTCAAAAATGAAGGAATACCTATGGAAACAATAGCTAAAGCTACAAGTTTATCACTTTCACAAATTAAAAAACTCTAATTTCCTTTAAAACGACTATAAATAATTCTAATTAATCTTTTCTATTTTTATAAAGGTTTTAAATTTTTAATAATATTGTTGAAAGGATTTTTCTAATAAAAATATATTATATAATTAATATTTAATAAGAAATTAAATAAATCCTTTTTAAATTTAATATAATTTATATGGTATATTACTTATTGTATATAATAAATAAAATTTTCATCAATAATGTTAAAAATCTTTTAAATTAAATTTTAAATGATTTTACAGATAATGATTTAAATTTTTTTCATAAATTTAAAAAAATTTGCTAATCTACTATATTAATGTTTTATTTTATAAAAACAAATAATATTTTTTTTATCTAATATCAAATTTATGTAAAATTATTAATCTACTAAATCCAATAACTTTTTAAAAATTAACAAAAATATTTTTACAAAATACTACAAATAGCTAAGTTTATAATTTTTTAATATATGGTGAATTTATGTACATTGAAATGAAAAATGATGCTTTAAACTCCTTAAAAAATGTCTTTAAACAACTAAACTATGAAATTCCCGAAAATATCAATTTAGAATTTCCTCCTAACCCTAAAATGGGAGATTTAGCTACTACTATTTCTTTTCAATTAGCTAAACAACTAAAAAAATCACCAATGGATATTACTAGTGAGATAATTGATAAAATAGAAATTTCAAATCTTTTTGAAAAAGTAGAATCCAAGGGTCCATATATTAATTTCTTTATTAACTATGAAATGTTTTCAAAAAAACTTCTTAAATCAATTGATAATAGCTATGGTCAACTAAAAAATACTAATAAAAAGATTGTTTTAGAACATACTTCAGCTAATCCAAATGGACCTTTACACATTGGTCATATAAGAAATGCAATAATTGGGGACTCATTAAAAAGACTTCTCATTTGTGCTGGAAATAATGTTCATACTCAATATTATGTAAATGATATGGGTCGTCAAATTGCAATGATTGTTTTTGGAATGGAAAAGCTAGGATTAAATATTGATGATGAATTAGCTAAAAGTTACAAGGACAATAGCAATAATTATGATAGCAAGAATGAAAATATCCATAAGAAAAATGATACTCTCCCAGGCAAAAACAATAATAGTAGTAAAAGCAATCAAAACATCGATAATACTAATACTAATTCAAGTAATAATTACAATAATCTTAACAATAATATTGATTTTGAAGATAAAATTGATCATCAAATAGGAAAACTTTATTTTAAGGTTAATGAAAAGTTAAAAGAAGATGAAACACTTAATAAAGAAGTTGATAGCTTAATCAAACAATACGAAGCAGGTGAAAACCATAATCTTAATAAAATATTTGAAAAAGCTGTTGATTCTTGTCTTTTAGGTACAAAAGAAACATTAGCTAAACTTAATATAAAACATGATGATTTTATATGGGAAGGACAGTTCTTAAGAAATGGTGATGTAGATAAGGTTATAGATGGTTTAAAAGCTACAGGATATACCTCTGAAGAAGAAGTCTTACAACTTAACTTAGAAAAATTTGGAATAGAAAAAGAGCTAATCTTAAGACGATCTGATGGAACCTCTCTCTATTCTACCAGAGATTTAGCTTATCACATGAAAAAGTCTCAAGAAGGTGATATAGTTCTTGATATTTTAGGTTCAGATCATAAATTAGCTATTGATCAAATTAGCATAGCTTTGGAATTATTAAATCAGATTGCTCCAGAAGTTATATTTTATGAATTTATCACTCTTCCAGAAGGTTCAATGTCAACTAGAAAAGGAGTTTTTATTTCAGTTGATGAATTAATTGAAGAAGCTATTAAAAGAGCTATTTTTGAGCTAAATGAAAGAAGAAAAGATTTGGACAAGGTAGAACTAGAAAAGATAGCTGAAGAAATTGGTATTGGAGCTATAAGATATTATATTTCAAGACTTTCTCCAGAAAAACACATTACATTTAAATGGGATGAAGCTTTAAGCTTTGAAAGAGGTTGTGCCTCAATTCAATATGCTCATGCACGAGCCACAAAACTACTTGAAAAATCAGGGCATTTTGAAGATAATAAGCTAGATATAGCTATTGAGGATATTGAAGATAATTGGATTTTAAATGAGCATGAAATTGATCTAATTAGAACAATAGCTAAGTTTCCTCTTTTTGTTGAAGAATCAGCTACTATTATGAGAGTTCATCCAATTGCTCAGTATGTCCAAGACCTAGCAAATAGCTTTAACAAATTCTACAAATCACAAGCAGTAATAGGCTGTGAAACAGAATTAGCTAGGTTACTCCTTGTTGATAAAACACGAATAGCTATTAAAAATGCTTTAGACATATTAGGGGTTAAAGCTCCAGTGAAAATGTAGTTTTGGCTTTTTATTGTAAAAATATATCTCTAATAAATGCTTATTTGAGGAAAAATGAATTCAATAAAAGAACATCTAGTGGACAATTCTCTGATAGATGTTTATTGAAAATTCAGCAACATTAATTTACTATAAACACAAATATTTTGCTATAAATGATTTTTTAGATAAAAAAAGCCAACAATCCCCAATATGAGGATTATTGGCTTAAATAAATAAAAATAAAAAATTAATCATGGACCATATGCCGTCCACTTATTAGTATGAATAGCATCAACCAAATCTTTATTCTCATTTTCAAATTTTTTTAGATTTTCTTCAGCAATTTTTTTTTCTTCAGGAGTTTCAGCTATTAAAGGAGCAACTAATAATCTACGAAAATCTTTTTCCCGTGAATCTTCATTGGCTACTCTGTTCCTCCATTTCTTCATGAATTCTTCGTTCATTCAAATCAGCTCCCAATAAATAGTTTATTATAATTAATATTCAATTATATATAAATATTTCTATGCTCTTATTTAATCCCAATATACGTGTATTTCATTGTTTTTTATGAATATAGTAGGATGGTTATTTCTACCTAATGTAAATTCCATGTGTTTAGGATAATGAGAATATTGTCTAAGATAAACACCATTAGTATGTTTAAGAGCATGTATAACTAATACTGCTCCATTTTTTCCAGCATAACCTTTAGCTATTGCAGGGTCAAAACTTGTAGATGAAAATGTATTCATATCATTTCGCAATATATTTAAATCAGCATCTTTAGTAGAAAAAGAGATACCTTTGTACAAATTTGTTGGCTCTTTCAAACTAGTTAAACTCCTTTCAAAATTATTAATCATTAAATCATATTGAAATTTAGAAATTTTCCAATAATTTCCGAGTTCTTCATTCCAACCCTCTGCTTTTACAAAGTCATTTAACATGTTACTATCTTTACTAAAAATCTTATGAGTTTCTTGTACTTCTAGAGGTTGACTTTTTTCATACATATTGTCAAGTCTTGATATTTTTCCATGAGATAAACTATTCAAGTAATTAGATTTATGAACTGTAGTGTTATATTCTCCTACCTTTTCAACTGCTGTTTTAGTACTGTAAGTTGTTGTACATCTACAATTTGGATGCAATGGAGGAAAATAACTTAAATCATTAATATCAAACCATTGATTTCCATTTTTGGAAATATTCTCACATTGTTCACAACAATTAGAATTTGAAATCACATTATAACTTTTAGCTCTTAAATTAATTTTAATATTGTTATTCTCCATAAAATTACTTTTTCCAATGATTTTATTGTTAATAAACTAATTATTTGGTTTTTATTTGGGAATTTAACTTTTTAAAGTTTAAAATTTTTTGAATTTTTATTTAACTATTTTAAAAACTTTATTTTCATATATTTTAGCTAAAGAATTAATTTTTTTTATAAAAAATTTAAAATCCTTATAGTAAATATTTTTAAATCACATCAAAAATAATATTAAGAAAGTAGCTAATAAGTATTACTTTTTTTTCAAGTCAATTTTGATATTGAAGGAAAGTATGAAAAAAATAATAATGTTTACAATAAATGAATTTTTTAAGTTTAAAATCAATGTTTTATAATTGCATTTGAAAAAATTAACTTTAAGAAAAAAATGAATTAATAAAAAAATATTTACTATGAAAATTCTGGTTTATTATTGAAATGAAAACCTAATAACTTTAATTTAAGCTATTTAATAGTTTTTTAACTGTTTAAATCATGAAAATAAGCAAATTTGAAAATGCCTTATTTAATTATAAGTTATAACTTATACAATATTTCTTAGAAAAAATTAGTAGTTAAATAATTTAACAAAATTTTTTTTTTAAAAATTATTAGCTAATATATTTATAAACAAAAATATTTTGCTAAGAGTAAGAATTTTTGATAAAAAAAGCCAACAACCCACACAGGAGCCATTTGCTTAAAAAGTAATAATAAAAAATAGTCTTATAATTATCCCTCACAATAATTATTTAAATTAATTTTGCTCATGGTTTTAATCCATAATAAAGTTTTAATAATTGTCTAATTTAATAATTTTATTTTCAACTTGATAACTTTTTAAATTTTAATTAAAAGATTTTAAAGTATAATTTCAAGAATTTTAGCTTAGAATAAATAATTTTATTAAAAAAACATAAAATCCTATATTAGTATTTTATAAATAAAATTAAAAATAATATTAAAAAAATAGCTAATAAGTATTACTTTTTTTTTAAAATCAATAGTGATATTGAATGTAAATAATCAAAAATAAGTATTTAATATTTAATGAAAATAAGATTTAAAGAATAAATTTGAAAAATAGTATTAGTATATTTTTTTTTAATTAAAAAGAAATAATTTATAGCTATTCACTTAGAATAGCTGATGTAATGCCATAATAAGATTTTTAGTCTTATTTTTTTTAGCTAATTTAATCAATTTTGGCTGTTGCCAATTATTTTTATTAGCTAATGATTTCATATTTCATAATATCCCAACTTTTGATTAATAACTCTTTCAATGATTTTTTACTAGTTTTTTCTGTTAAATTTGTTTTAAACATGTTTTCCGTTAAGTTTGTTTTATAACCTGTTTTTTTTAGTTGTTTTTGCTTGATTATAGCAACTTTTTTATTTGGGTTTTCTAGTTGTTTTTGTTTGGTTTTAGTAACTTTTTTTTATTTGTTTTTTTTATTAGTTTATTTGGTTTTTCCAGTTTTTTTTACTTGGTTTTAACACTAATCGCTGAAAAAGATCCATAGTAAATTTTTTTATTAATCTCCATGTAAGTTCTAACTCGGTAGTGATATTTAGTGGAACTTTGTAATCCATTGATTGTCAAGCCTATTGCATCAAATCTAGTTATTGTTTTTAATAATTTGGATTTTTTAGTTTTATCATTGTAGGAAAATATTTCATAACCTGTCACTTTTGATGAAGACAGTTTTTTCCACTTCAATGTAATTTGAGTTTTTTTCTTTTCAGCGTTTAAATTTTTTACTTTTTCAGGACTAATTTTCTTTTCTTTCACTGATCCAAATAGCTGTACCCAATAGTTTTTATAGTCTGAATTTGTTGTTTTATGACTAAGTCCTATTACCGTAAAACTCGGATTTAATATGTTTTTTCGATGTCCTGGAGATTCCATCCAAGCAGATACAACATTTTTTGGTGACTTTTGCCCAGCAGCTAAGTTTTCACCATTAGCTTTTGGTGAAATATGTATACCACGACTACCATCTGGTCTCGTATGGCTAAACACAGTTTTAATTTCTTCACATCTAATTTCTGCTGCACTTGATAATTCTTTATCCAATTTTAATGGTGGAAGAGAATTTGCAGCTCTTTCTTTATTGACTAATTTTAAAACTTCACCACATTCATCAGCATACACATCATCTACAAATAATGTAGAAGTAATAGCTATGAATAAAATCAATAGGAGAGTTTTTACAATTTTAAAGTTTATATAAAAATTCATTTTTTCACGCAAATCTATATTTTTTTTATTTTATTTGCTCAATTTTCTCCTATTTTAACCTATAATTAATAATCATATGCATTTTTTATATAATAATAAATAATTTTTATTTAAAGAATTTTTAATAAATAGTATTTATTAAACGAACATTTCTATAAATAATTTTTATTTAAAGAATTTTTTGCACATGATTATTATTCTATATTATCTATTTTCTATATAAACTTTTTGGAATATACTTATCGTTATATGAATTTATTAATCAAAAAATTATGTATATATTTTTCAATTAATAATAATTTTATTCTATATATTTTAAACACTATCTATTGAAAAAGATTTTCACATCTTTGTTAACCTCAACTTCTTTAGCATTAGTTTAATTTTTTAAAATCTCAAAATTTATTTTTAATTTAAAAATACTCTATCTCACTATTAAAAATCATTATATTGATTTAAAAGACGTTTTTCTATTAAAAACGTTTAAAATATGAAATCGATGATTTCAAAATTTTTCAGAAAAATCCATACAAATGAGAGGAAATAAGCTTGAAAACAATTTAAAAGGATGTTCAATTTATTTTTTTTTTTAAAAAAAAATTAGCTAAACATTCATTTAAGAGTCAAACACTATTCCCTAAAAGAATTTTAATCAAAAACAGCTTTAAAGATTTTAAGTAATTAATAAGCTATAGTTATTAATTAAACTAATTTGAGGTTTATTATAAGAATATCAATAAATAATCATAGTTTAAAATATTTAACGATTGAATTAGTTATATATGTCCAAATAATTTATTTGAAAACGTAATATAAAAAGATCAATAAATAATTATTATTGATATTAATTTTAACTATAAAGTGAAAATAAGCATAATAACTGCAAATTAAAGTCAATAGCTAGTGATTTAGCTATACTATGTTCATCACTTTTATGCTATAAATGAACAAAATTATATTTAATGGTTTTTTATTAAAAGGTATTTAAAATACTTTTAATAAAAACTAAATTGGTTACCATAGTATATAAAGCTATTGAATTAAAATAATTTTCCAATAAAAATTTAAAATATCATTAACTTATTTACTATTATATTAAGTTAGTACAGTCTTACTATTAGTAAAAAAAGTGTTTTTAATGATAAGTAGACTTAAAAACTATGAAAATTATTTTATTTTAAAATATAAAAAAAAATAGCTTTTTTTAATGAAATAGGATATATAATAGCTTTTTTTAATCAAATATGACTTAATATAGCTTAAAAACGTAATAAATGTTGAATGATGCAATATTATTGTATAATGTTTCATTCACTAGTACCATTATTACTTTCCTCTTTCATGTTCGTTCAAATAGAATAATTTCTATAGTATTTATTATCATGTATATAAAAAATCTAATATGCATCTATTCTACTTTAAACCGAGTCATACCATTTATAATCATCTGGAAAGATAATTAATTCAAAAAAAAATCAATAAATAATTTTTAAAAAGACTATAGAATTATAAATAACTTTTAAGTTAGATATTTTCTTTATAATATAATAAAAATAATTAATTATAATTAAAAAAAGCTATAGCTACTATAAGTTGTTTTTATATAAAAATATATAGAAAATTTGAAAAGAAGGTTTTTTTTATTTTTTAATATATATTTATTGGAGATTTAGAAAGGAATGGTTTTTTTTATTTTTTAATATATATTTATTTGAAGATTTTGAAAAGAAGGGTTTTTTTATTTTAAAAAAAAATTTAATCTAATTTTTTTCTTAAAAAAGTACTTAATAGACCTAAAAAAGCTAATATAGCTATTATTCTCATTCCTGTTTTTTTCATAGGCACATGACCTGTGACTGAATTATTTTCTTGATTTATGTAATTGCTTGTTTCGTTATTATTGTTTGTGTTGTTGTTTGTTTCGTTATTGTTATTTATGTGATTGTTTGTTTCGTTATTGTCATTTGTGTTGTTGTTTGTTTCGTTATTATTGTTTGTGTTGTTGTTTGTTTCATTAGTACTGTTACTATTATTTTCCCCAATTCCAACAACATTGAAACTTGTCATATTTTCAAATCCATAGTAGACATTGTTTCCTGCAAAAGTAGCTATAACATTTATAGCTCCTGTACGACTAGTATTATATGATAAGTTCCATTGACCTGCATTATCCGTAATTAAAATATAAACTATACCATCTACAGTAAGATTAAACTCAACATTAGCTAGTATGTTTCCATCTTCATCATACAATACTCCACTAATATTAACATTTTCACCAAGTTCAACATTTGCTGGAACAATAATAGTGGTATTGGTTATTAATTTAACAACATTAAAACTTGTGGAATTAGTAAAACCAAAGTAATCAGCATTACCTTCCCATTGAACTATAACAGTTAATATTCTTGCATTTCTTGGACTGTATATCAAACTCCAAGCACCAACATTATTAGTTGTTTCAATAAAAGTTTGACCATCAACCGTAATATTAATAGTTACATTAGCTATGAAATTATCATCTTCATCAGACAAAACACCACTAATATTAGTAGCTTCACCAACTTTAACAGTATCTGGAACAACAACAATAGTAGTATTAGTAGGGATAATAACCCTTAACTGACCATTTAGTAAAATAATCGGATAACTAGAATGACCAAGATAATTACCAGTAACAGGAATCAAACCTGTGAAATTAGGTGTTAAATAACTTAAATTTGCATATCCTTCAATTGAGGTTACACTAGCAATAGCTATTCCATTAACCAAAAAATTGATATTTTGACCAGTAACAGTATTCCCCATATCATCAGTTAAAGTTGCAAACAAAGTAATATTATGATTTCTTCTAACTGGAATAGTGGTATTATTAAGGAAAGTTAGATTTAAAATACCAATTCTACCATTATTATAGATCATATGTCCTAAACCTGCAATATTACCCCTCATAATATTGTTATTAAGAGACATATTTAGATTATTGTAAATAGCTCCACCATTTGATGATGCAAAATTATCTGTGAAATTACAAGCTGCTACAGTAATATTAGCACTATTGTAAATTGCACCACCACGACTATCGGCATTGTTTTCTGTAAACTTACTATTTCTTATTATAGATGAATTACCTATATTATAGATTGCACCACCAAAATCTGCAGTATTATTAATGAAAATACAGTTAGTTACTGTGAAATTAAAGGTTCCAGTACTGTAAGTAGTTTGATGATGGTTATATATAGCTCCTCCACTAATGTATGCTCGGTTGTTTGTGAAAGTACAATTTATCACTGAGAAATTAGCTCCATGATTAATTATAGCTCCACCATATCCATAGCTTGCATTGTTGTTTGTGAAAGTACAATCTATTAAGATATGATTATCACCTTCAGTGTAAATTGCACCTCCAGCAGCACCATAAAAAGTTGCCCTGTTGTCTGTGAAAGTACAATTTGTCATTCTAACACCATTTCTCCACCAGGTGAAAATAGCTCCACCCCATAAAGCAGTATTATTAATGAAAGTACAGTTTTCTAAAGTAGAATTAAAACTACCCTCATCATAGATAGCTCCACCATATCCTTCAGAACCACTAACTGAATTGTTTATGAAAGTACTATTTATTAATGTGAAATTTGATCTTCCAACATAAATAGCACCACCACAAGCTGCTCTGTTGTTTGTGAAAGTACAGTTTATCACTTCAAAATTATTACCATAATTGTAGATAGCACCACCATTTGCATAGCTACCTCTTGCAGAATTGTTTGTAAATATACAATTTATGAAGCTCATTCTCGTGTTTGTAGTAAAACTGTAAATTGCTCCACCATCACCAGAAACATTTCCATTTATGAATGTTATGTTAATGAATGTAGCATTGAGATTGTTGTTAATTGTGAATATTCTTCCCATGCCTTGTCCATCAATGACCACATCTTTTGTTTCTCCATTTCCTTTCAGGGTTAAATTTTTGTTTATAATTATATTAGTTACATTGTTAGTGTATATTCCTGTATCTAAGTTGATTATGTCTCCATCACTAGCATTAGCTATGGTTTGACCTAGATTATCTCCACTACTTATGTTGATTTCAGCTCCACATACAGTTGATAAACTTAAGGAAAATAAAAATAACATTATTCCAATAAAGAGTATTTTCATTGATATTTGATTTTTGATCAATTTTTTAGCTCCTTTCAACTAATTTTTTTCCTTGATAAGTTTTTATCATATTTCTTTTAACATCTCCTCTGCATCGAATATTAAAATTTTTAAGATTATGATCAATCATTTCTCCACTAAAATAATTCAATTATTTTCTTTTCTCTCTCCCATAAAATAATTGTATAATCTAGCATATTTTAACAATCTTAAATATTATTGGATGAGATTTAATAAATTAAATATTATTCATTGACTTAGCTATTTTTTAAAAAGAAATATGGCTTTTTTTATAATTTTTTTTATAAACTTAATTAAATTTTATCAAAATAATTAAAATCTAATAATTAACATTATATATAAAAAAATAACTTTATACATATATAATATTTGAATATAATATAAAAATAAATAATTTGTATAATCTACATATACTATTATATAAAAAACTTATTTCAATTCATGCGAAATCATATTAAAATTTTATTATATATAAACATTCGCTTATAGGTAAGAATGTTCATTCAAAAATTATATTCGATATCCTCTATATAGACAGCTACGTAACTAAATGTCAAATAAATATATTTAGCCCGATCTATATCATTATCATCTATAATTTTCATGAAAAAATAAACAGTTTTAAACAAAAAAACTCATGAGATTGATGTTGATTTATAATAATATTTTTAATATTTAAAATTAGAAAATGAACAAAATAAATATTAAAAAAATTTATAATATTAAAAAAAAAGTATTAAAAAATATTTTTTATCTAAATGGATTTATCAGATAAGATATTGTTTTTAAGAGAGGTATCTAATTTTTATCCTCAAAAAAAATCTTTGAAGTAAAATATATTTCCAATGAGATTGTATTTTTCATTTCAAAGTATTTATTTTCTTTTTAAAAAAAATAATTAAAAAAATAAAAATTTTTCTATTGGAGAATTATTTTTGATATTATTTTAAAAAAAGGTATTTAAGGAAAAGATTTTTTTATATTTTTAGGAATAAAATTGGTTTTTTTTGGGTTTTAGAATAGCTATTTTAAAGTTGTTTTATTTTTTTGTCATGTTTTAGAATAGCTATTTTAAAAAAATTTCATTATTATTTCAAAAAATGGTATAAAACAGCTTTTTGAGCGTGCAAACGATTTTCAGCCTGATCAACAATTACAGAATTTTTACCATCAATCACATCAGCTGTTACTTCTTCCCCACGTATAGCTGGAAGACAATGCATAAATATTGCATCTTCATTAGCTAATTTCATAAGTTTGGAGTTAACTTGGTATTTTTCAAGAGCATTTTTTCGTTCTTTCTCTTGTTTTTCATTACCCATACTTACCCACACATCTGTATACACTACATCTGCATCTTTCACAGCTATTTCAACATTATCGGTTATTGTGACATTTGAGCCAGATTCTTTAGCTATTGACTTGGATTGTTTCACAATTTTTTCATTAGCTTGGTAAGCTTTTGGAGAAGCAGCTACTATGTCCATTCCAAGGCAAGCACATATAAGAAGAAGGGAGTTACAAACATTGTTCCCATCTCCCACATAAACGAATTTCCCACTAAAATCTCCTTTATGTTCTTTGATTGTTTGCATATCAGCTAATGCTTGGCAAGGATGTTCTAAGTCGCTTAATCCACTTATTATGGGAACCGTAGCTTCTTTCTCAAATTCAACTAAGTCTTCATGTTCAATAGCTCTTATCATTATCCCGTCGACATACCTACTTAAGACTCTCGCTGTATCAGAAATTGACTCCCCTCTACCCATTTGTAGATCATTTTCTGATAAAAATAGAGCACTTCCACCTAGTTCATACATCCCTACTTCAAAGGATACTCTTGTACGGGTTGATGATTTTTGAAAGATCATAGCTAATGATTTGCCATCAAGGGGTTTACCTTTAATTAAACCATGTTTAAATTCATTAGCTAAATCCAATATTTCTGTTACCTCATCTTTTATATCATAAATTGACAAAAGGCTTTTCATAATTTGTTTCTCCTAAATGATTATATTTAAGCCCTATAATCTATATATTTAATAATTTAAGTTAATTATTTAGTTGTTTCTTCTTTATAAATTTTCCTTTCTTAGGTGACTGTAAAGTTTCATAGTCTTATTTAGTCATATTCTTGTTTTATTGAGAACTTTTTGAAATCATGAAACTATTTCCTTAATGTGAATAATTTTGCACTTAAAGAATTTTTAAAAAGAGATTTAATTTACTTGTTTTTAGCTATTAAAAACCATTGTTTAAATGAAAACATGAACCATTATATGTTTTTTTTGTCATGATTTTCTATAATGGATTGTTTTTCATGAAAATATTCTTCAATATGTTGTTTTTTTAAAGAAAAAACTTAAAAAAACTTTTAAATGAGTTATAGAAAAAATAAAAAATAGAAAAAAATTTAAACAGTTTATTCATAGTTAATAACCATATTAACCTATTAGCCAGAAAATTAAAAAGAAACTAAGATATGATGGAATAAACTTCTTTTTAAAGTAGATTAGATGTAAATAATAAATTAAGTTATTTATTATAGGAAAATATTAAGTTATTTTATTTATAATAGAAAAATATTATGTAATTTTATTTATTATAGGAAAATATTAAGTTATTTTATTTATAA
>WRMT01000003.1 GCA_009777005.1 Methanobrevibacter sp.
TTTTTTAAAATATCACAATTTTTTTATTCAAGCAAAGTTATTTATTATAATAATAGTTGAAAATCAATTATATTTAAATGTTTTTAATTAAATATTTTTAAAAAAAAAAAAAAGGGGGGGGGGGGAGATATATTATATTAAAACAATTATATTAAAGAATTAAACAAAAATAATTTATATATTATAGTATTATTAAAAATTAATAAAAATAAATATAATAATCTTAATTTTAAGGATTTTAAAAAAGAATTTAAAAAATCATTAAGTTTTAAGAGAAAATTTTCATTGGAGTGAAAGATATTATAAATCAAATAATAATATTCAGAACAGATGAAGGAATAGACATCAAACTTCGACTAAACAGAATAGGACGGACATGAAAAAATGTTTTAAACACGTGAAACATTTTATCAAGGGAATTTTATACCGTGCCAATAAGCTAAATGATTTTATAAAAAATAAATGAAAAATCCTTAAATTTACAGTAGAGAATAAGAATCCAATTGATTATCATATTACGAGGTAATTGATGCCAAAAAAACAATAAATAATGAAATTACTAAAATCACAATGAAAACATTACTAGCAGGAATAGTAAAATTTTCTTTTTTGAAATTTAAAAATAATGCCAAACTAGAAATTATAGATGCAAAAGCATATCCTAAATAAACATCTTCTAAAATTGAAAAAAAAGATAATACAGATATAGATAGTATTACAATAGATACAGCTAAAAACAACCAATATTTAACTTCATTTTTCACATCATAGTATAATAAAAATTCGAAGTTTTAGAAATTATTGTCCTTTATTTTATCAAGAACACGTTCATTGTATAAATTAGAAGATATAATAGTAAAAAATTTATTTTCTACATGATCTTTGTCAGTGTGAAGTGTTTTATAGCCTTTCCTTTGTTTATAATTTGAATCATTAGTGAATACTTCATCAACCTTTTTTTCCTTTCCTTTTTTTATGTAGTTAAATTTACAGATACAAGTAATTGAGTTGTCACGAATTTTTAACCCTTTAACTAAATTAATAGAAAATTCTGGTTGAATTGGCTGACCAATCACATAGTTCGTTTCATGCCCTGAAAAATTAAAATTTTTAAAGCGACGAATACTAATAATTCTCGTATGATTTCCAAGTGAATTATAGGAAATATCTAATTTAACATGATAATAAGTATCACCATTATCACCAATGGGAGGGTAATTATTAATAGGAGATAGAGAAATTTTAATTTGTTGCTTCCCAACATCAATATAAGGTAATTCAGACCCAGAATTTCTGCAAATTATTTGCAAATTGGAAAACTTCTTTCCACTCATATATAATTCAAAAAATTCATCAATAATGTATAAATCCATTACTTGTCGTATTTTTATAATATTGCGAAATAAATCATCACTCTGATCAGAGAAGTGGAACCAATTTTGTTGGATGTTTACAGATGGATTCATATTACCATTTGAATTTCTTAAAAAAAGACATTATAAAAAATAAAATAGTATTGAAAAGATTCTGTTTCTTTTTATAATTAAGTTTATGTCGATTGAGAGTTTTATCGACACTATCCCAGGACATTGCTCCTACCCATTTAACAGAGTTGGTTTCCTAATTTAATTGGCGATAACTCCCATTAATTCTTTTCATGTTAAGCTCCAATTTTTTAAAATCATTTGTACTATAAAATTAATTGAGAAAATTAAAAATCCAAGTATTTGATAAGTATTAATCACTATAATTATTTTTATTATTCCTATATTTTCAATGAAACTTTATTTGAAATTTTATACCTGCATATTTTTATAGCTAACAAAAACATATGTTCAAAAAGGCAGTGTAAAATTGCACGGATTTAAACCATCTAAAATCTTTGGAAAATCCGTTGCATTTTATTTTGAATAAATTTAATATGAATTTTCAATGAGTTCAACCGTTGATTTTTACAGTGCCATATTTTATTTATAAATTCTAAAAAAAAGGAACATAAATTTTGTGAAAATAAAAAATATGTCAGTTATATCCTATATGATACATTCAAAAATGTTTAATTTTTTTTCAATCTTTCAGGGACAATTTGATTATTAAACAAATCTTCATAAGTTTCTTTTTCCCTTATTATCTCACATTCTCCATTATTAATCAAAACTTCACATGGTCGAGGTCTTGAATTATATTGAGATGCCATTGAAAAAGAATAAGCTCCTGTATTCATAATAGCTAAAACATCCCCTTCTTCAACTTCTGGAAGTGGTCTATCTCTTCCAAATAAATCTCCTGATTCACAAACATTTCCAGCTATATCTACTTTTTCAACTAGTTCATCATTTGCTTTGTTTGCTACTACGATGTGATGATAAGATTCATACATAGCTGGACGAAGAAGTGTATTGAATCCACAATCTACTCCAATAAATTTACGATAGCTATTTTTCACAGTATTAACAGTTGTTAAAAGATATGAAGCATCTCCAACAATATATCTTCCAGGTTCAATGTACATTGATGGTTTTCCCATTCCATATTTATCTAATTTTGTTTTAAATATTCCAGTAATTTCTTTTGCAAATTCATCAATAGCTAATAAATTTTCTTTTGGTTCATAAGGTATTCCAAGACCTCCACCAAAGTCTATAAATTCAAAATCAATATCTGCTTCACTAGCTACTTTTCCAGCTATGTCCATTAAAACATTAGTAGCTAATTTAAATGGTTCAGGATCTAATATTCCAGAGCCAATGTGTGTATGGATTCCAACAGGATCAAATCCCATGTTTTTAGCTATTTGGTATACTTCAACAGCTTCATTTTCTTTAATACCAAACTTACTCATTTCCCCTCCAGTGATACAGTGTTCATGATGACCTGCACCTACCATAGGATTAACTCTAAATGATATTTTATATCCTTCTGGGTCAACAATTTTAGCTAATCTTTCAAGTTGTGAAACTGAATCTATGTTTATTCTAACTCCAGTTTCATTAACATATTTTAGTTCATCATTTGTAACATTGTTTCCAGTGAAAAGAACCCTTTCAGGTGAAAATCCAGCTTTAAGTGAGGTATATACTTCTCCTGGAGAAACTGCATCAATACAGCTACCACTTTCTTCAAGTATTCTCATAATAGCTAAATTCGTATTAGCTTTACATGCATAAAAAATTTTAAAGTCAGAATAATATTTTGTAAAAGCATTAAAAACTCTTTTATAGTTGCTTCTAATTCTTTCCTCATCAATAACATATAGGGGAGTTCCATATTTTTTTGCAATCTCAATCGTGTCTGCCCCACCAATTTCAGCATGATTTTTTTCATTAATCTTTAAATTTAAATCCATATTATTCCTCCTGATTGAAAATTTTTTCCTATATTCTCATAATTTGAATACATTTTAGTCAAGCTAATATTAATTTATTTTCAATTTATTAAAAAATAGACTTATCTTCAATGTATTTTTATATATCTATTATTTAATAGAAACTAATATATAAATATTTAGGTATGCCTAAATTTTTCTATTTAGAAAACAATCACATTATAAAAAAATATTAATATCCTAAAAATAAATATTAATTACTTATTTCTATTTATAATTCTTTATTTTCAAAAAAAATACAAATGTTCTTCATCAAAATTATTATAAAATTTATAAATTAAAAATAAAATTAGATAAAAGTAATAGATAAATCATTTAAGTTTTGATTTTAGCTTACAATCATGTTTAATTGTATTTAAAAAAAAAAAATCTTTGCGATAATCATAACTTATTGTCTTTTTCAACCAACAATGTTTTAAACCAACCAGAAATATCTAATTTATGTATTTCAGCTATTGAAGCCCATTTCCAGTCGACATGTTCATCACTTATTTTAATTTCACCAGAGACTATTTCAACGACCATTATAATAGCTACTGTCCTTTTATGAGGAAAATCCTCTTGAACAGCTCCAACAAGATCACCAATCTTTATAGTCAAATTTGTTTCTTCCTTCAACTCTCTAATCAAAGCTTGATCAAAATCTTCTCCATGTTCAACCTTGCCTCCGGGTAATTCCCATCGATAAGGATTAGTACTTGAATTAGGATGCCTTTTTAAGATTAAAAATTTATTATTCTTTTTTAATAAACCTCTTACTGTTAAACCAAATGGAATTTCCATCAAAATCACCTTTTAGAAATAAATAATCAAGTTAAAAAAATTATTCTATCAAATTTATAGTTATTAAAATATTATGAAAATGATTAAATTTGTTATTTAAATATTTATATAATAATATTTTATAAAAATATCTTAAATTCCTAGAAAAATTTAAGAAAATAATGATATTTCTTTAGTTCACTCATTATATACTATAAATCCAAATATAATAAGAAAGGGATAATAAAAATATACTAAAAATAAAGCAAGACTGCAATTGAAAAAGTTCAAATTAAAGTTTTAATAAAAAAAACTAATAAATAGCTAAGCTTTAATAAAATTATAGGTAAGGTTATATTAATAAAATACTAAATAATAGCCCATGGACAAAGAAACTGTCAAATGTATAGCTTATGTGAAAGCCTCAAAATATAGAAAGGATATATTATTAGAGATTGATAATGACTTGAAATTACCATCTGAAATATCTAAAGAAGTGAGCATTAGAATAAATCATGTGAGTAATACTTTAAAACAGTTAAAAGACGCAAATCTTGTTGAATGTGTCAATGAAGAAGCTAAAAAAGGAAGACTATACCAAACCACGGAAAAAGGAAAAGGAATAATAGAGTACTTAACAAAAAAAATTTAACTCTAGAAAAAGGTGAAAAAGCATATAAGTAGTAGTTATATGCAATATACTAAAGATTACAGTCCAATAATTGAATATCTGCAAGCTCAAGATTTATAAAAAAAAATTAATAATAAATAAATAAAAAATTAAAAATAATTAAAATTTTAAAAATAGCTATTTAAATCAGTATCCATATCTCAAAGTTCCTTTACCAATGAAATTACTTGTTTTAAGTTTGACTCTAGAGTAGCTATTTCCATATATAGTATTTTTAGAACCATAATAATGAAAAACACCACAATTATTACGAGAAAATTTATTTGCTGTAATCTTATTATTATACGATCCACTGAATATGAGTACACCATTCCATTTGTGGTTTTTAAAGTAATTTTTAGATATTAAATTTTTTGTCCCTTTAATAAGGACAATACCATCTTCATAGCCATTGATTTCATTGTTAGAGAATTTATTCTGAGATCCAAAAACTCTAATACCATATTCATAAGGAGTAGAAGGGCTACCATAAACAGTATTTCCGTTGATAACATTGCCAGAACCACGAATATCCATGAGATACATGGAAGATTTGGTGATTCTATTCTTATTTCCATTTATAGTAAGCTTATTAAAATCAATCTTAGTGATATTCACATTGTTTGCTTTAAGTGTCATTGAAGAAAAATAAACCTTCCCTTTAGATTTAATATTCACTGGTTTTTTAATATTTAAATTAAAATCACCATAATAGTCTCCTTTTAAAAAAATGACAGTATCTCCTTTAGAAAGTTTTTTACCCTCTATCATTCCATTATTATTGAAAAAATTTTTAATCTCTTTTGAAGTATAGTTTTCAGAAATCTCAATGGTCTTGGCATTAACCACTGTTAACATGGAAACAACAACCAAAAACAATGAAATAATAGCTAAATATTTCAATTTCATAAGTTATTACCCCAATTTTTTTTCTAATCTTATTTCTCGACAACTGCTTTTTTGAAAAATAACCTCTTTGTAAAAATACTATAGTTTTTCACATAAGCTAATTTACTATTATCATTAGCTTTTTTACAACTTTTTTATGATTATTATATTTAAAATGTATTGTAAAATTAATTTTTTCATAAATCAATGAATTATTAGAATATATAAAATAATAAATTTGTTTAAATTAGTGGATTTATAAATTAAAATTATTATTTTATTTATTCTCATGAAAAATATTATTAAAATTTTTAATTTTTGAAGTTAATAAAGCACTTTATAATAATTACTATTAAAAAAATTTTGATAAAGTATATAATTCTAAAAATTTTTATTTACAATCTAAGTTTTTATAAAAAAAATGCAAATGTTATACTTTAAATATTCTTAAACAATCTTAATAATAGCTATTCAAATTAATTAAAGTTTATTTCACCTTAAATTACTTATAGATTGTTAGATGAAAATTCCATAAAATTTTTACAAATGAAATTAATATAACTGCATTACATTAGCATTTCATAAAGTTCTAAAAATAAATGTTTTTTCTGAATCCAATAATTTAAAAAAAAAAAAAATGGTTAGTTACTTTCTATCTTTAAAATAAAGTACAAAAAACCATTTTTTTAAGTATTATTATTTTACAAATAATTAATTCCAATTTTTTCCACCACAATATATGAAAACATGCCTAAAATTTACAGAACCCTCATATATATAATTTGATTGTGTAAACTCCCTAAAAATTTAATTAATACTATAATGTATTATAACTTCACCATAAGGATCAGTTGTAGTTTTTTCAGATACAACCTTATCGCCTTTCAATATAGTAAGTTTTAATAATCCAGAACTATCATCGGATTTTTTAGCACCTACATCTACATAAGTCGAGTTTCCTAAATCAATTTCTCGAGAACCTGAAGAAGTGAAATCATCATTTTTATTAGCACTTCCATACCCTGCAGTAAACGTACCATTATATTCTATCTTAATTTTTAAACTTCCAGATGAAGATTCTTCAGCTGGACTATCATTGTTATGTATATCTGTGATATCATCTCCATATACAGTATCCTCCTCATCATTATCTAAAAATCCTGCAAAATAGAGACTAACACCTATAACCACAACAATACAAATTACAATAGCTACAATTTCTTTTATATCAATTTTATCCATACAATCCCTCCTTTTTTTTTAGTTTACGGAATAATATAAAGCCCCGAAACATAGATATGAGCCAAGACCCTATAAAAAGTAATAAATATAAATTAAAAAAAATTTTTTCAATATTTTTAATAAAAGAAGATAATATTAGTAAAAACGAAAAAATTTGTAATCCTAAAAAAAAAAGCCCACAATATAATAATTTTACATCATCACATATGCTCCTTAGATAAAAAAATACAAATGAGCCCAAAAAAGGAAAATATAATGCAAAACGCCAATCCCGTGAGAAATCGGCAGTAAAAAAAGTTTTTATAGAATTAACAGCACAATATTCGTTATTTCCTTTGAACTCCACATGATAAGAATAATCTCCTGAATTAGGTATAGTGTACTTACAAATAGCTTCACCTTCCATATTTGTGACCCTTTCCCCAACACACTCACCATTAATAACAAATTTAACATTTAAATCTGATAAAGGAACATGTTCATCGCTATCAATTACAGTAGCTTTAAGTTCTGCAACATCACCTACTTTAACACTAGCTATAGACTTAACATTAATTTTGGTAGAAATTTTATCAGCGAAAAATTGAGTTTTTTTGGAGTTCCCTGCTTCGTATCTATTATTTCCTTTGAACTCCACATGATAAGAATAATCTCCTGAATCAAGAATAGTGTATTTACAAACAGCTTCACCTTCTACATTTGTGATTTTTTCCCCAACACACTCATCATTAATCATAAATTTGACTTTTAAGTCTGATAAAGGAATACGCTCATCAATATTAACTACCGTGGCTTTAAGTTCCACAACTTCACCTGATTTAACACCACCTATATTATCAACACGAATATGAATAGGATCTTTATGATCTTTATAATACTTTGCAGAAGTTTCTACACTTTTAATTAATTTATTACAGTTTTTAGAATCCCCACATATTTCTTCAACATTCTTCATATAACGATGAACTCTTTTTAACTCAGAATCATCATAAATATAGGGTATTATTGCGTTTCCGTTTTGATATGATAAATGTAAATCTTCTTTAACAACACCTTCATGACAAGTATTTTTAGAATGAATCAATACAGTAAACCTAGAATTTTTAATAGCCTCATACTTGTATCTGGCTCTCCTATCAGGAGGAATTTCTCCCCTCAGTTGCCAACAATCCAAACAAGTATCTTTATCAGGATCATGAACTAATTCCTTAAAAGAATCATAAACTAGTCTTGCAACATGACAATCAACATCTGCATAACAAATGTAAATATTAAAAGTATTATCTAAAATTTTACGAATATCTTTAGATAATTTACCACAAAGATTCTCAAACGAATCATGTGACTCAATATATGTTATTTTTTCCAGATTTGGTCTAAATTCAACAGGAAAATTAGAATTATCCAACTTTATAGGCAATATTTTATTTTTCATTTTAAATGAAAAATCAAGTTCATCAATTACCCAACGCCTCTGTTTTGAAACTTCAGAATGGATATATAACGTTATTATCGATTCTTTAATTGCTTTAACAATTTCGGATTCAAAATATTCCGCTGTGTGAATGTTTTTTTTATCAATCCAAAATCTAATATCTTGTTCTTCTAAACACTGGCATATTTTTTTAGTAAATTCACAATCTCTTCTACTGTAAGAAATAAAAACATCATGTTTTCTTGGATTTAGCATTATTAACACCTAACTAAGAGAGATTCATATATTTATATCTGGAGTATTATCTCGGGAATAGGATAACCAGTTTCCAGTTTCTAATATTTCTTCTCTTGCAAGTTCAATAAAAATATCATCCCTATTTAATTCATTTTTAGAAAGTTTAGTCTGTGCTGATTTATAAAGCATTATCATGTTGTCATGATCAAATGCTTTTCTTTTTAAAGATAATTTACCATAATAATTAGCTAAAAATATCGTAGCTGTTGAAAAGGAAATAAAAAACATTTTAAATAAGTCTCTTACAATTACACTTTGACCTTTTTGTAAAAGAATCATATTTTTAATATGTTCTACTGGAAAACTAAAACTTAAAAAAGGATTGAAAAAATATTCTAAAAACCACATTGAAAATCCTAAACCTACAGAAAGAATTATCATGGTTTTCGTTATATTTGAATGCTTTTGCTCTTGTTTTTTTACCTCTGGAAACTTTTTTTTATGATATTTTAACTGTCCAACTATCCATTCATCTTTGACTTTATTTACACTAACATCTTCTCTTTTAAATTCTCCTATTAATAATGCTGAAACTGCATCATGAATCCATGGAGCTTCATTCTTTTGAGACCACGTGTAATTTTCACATATATTATGATCTATATTCAATAAGGTTAAATAAAACTGAACCCTTAAACATTCTGCAAAAACACGGTATTCAAGATATTTCCTATGATATCCTCTTTTTTTAGAAAATTGTAAAAATCCAATAGCTATAATAAATATTATTGGGTAAAAAATCAAACCTATATTAGATTTCACCTCATCATATACCATGAAAGAAATAGCTACAGAGACTGCGAAGATAGAAAAAAGTAATAAAATTTTCATGTATCTATCTTTAAACATCCCAGATAGTTTCCCTGCATGGGCGTGGAAAGTATCTAATTTTAGTGTTTTATCTTTAAGATTTTTTAATATATCTTCATCTATTAATGGTTTTGATTTTAAATCTGGATGTTTTTCAATATCTTTGTTGAATTCATCGGTATTTTTTAATAATTCCTCAGTATTTTTTAATAATTCATCTAAATTATTATTTTCATCTACTATTTCTACTTTTAAAGGATTTTTTATCTTTGGATTTTTTTCACTAGGAGTTCTAATTCTTATAACTAATTTTTCTGAAAATCTTTTAAAGCAAGAACCATTAACATCATCAAAATCCAAATATTTCATGAAATCAACTGTTTCAGCTGTTCCACAACCATTTTCTATTGATTTTTCACCATCATGTAAGGCTAAAAGAACATGACTATGTTTTGCTATGTAAATTCCTGCTTGTCTATATCCAAAATCCCTTAAAATGTGAAATCCATCATCTTGGGACAATGAATTAATATTAGGAACAGGTTCAATAGGTGAAACAGCAAAATATTCTTTGGAATTAGCTATATAATAGTTAAAATGTTTTAAAGCTTCACTGGAAAAATCTTTTCTATAAGATTCTAGCTCCCTTGGTAATGGACATATAAGATCTATTCCTAATTCTAAAGCTATTTTTGCACAGAGTTGGTCAGCTCCTTTTGCAAGACTGTTTAACATTAGTAAACGACTATTTGGACATTTTTTAGCTATTTTTTTAAGTTCAGTTCTGACTAATTCTTCTAATTCTTCAATGTCTAAATTCCTTAAATTTTTATGACCACTAACTCCAATTACAATGGGAATTTTTTCCATTAACTCAACCCTACATAGTATAATCAAAATTTTTATTTAATATTATAAATAATTTTATAAATTATCTTGAGATATATATCCTAAAAATAAAATTTTAAAAAAATAATAGCTATTCCCGTTTAAATATTTATTATTTCTTAATTTAATTAAGTATAATTTATATTTTTTTTAATAATAAATTTATTAACCTTGATTTCAAAAATTAAAACAATAACAAGAGATTAATGTAAAAAAAAAAAGTATTTTAAAAAACTATTGTTTACACTATCTCATTTTCAATTATAATTAAAAGACAAGATACGTATATTTGTTAATAATTAATAGCTAAAAAACACTTAATTTTTAATTTATAGCTATTAAACTTCAGAAAACACTTCATTTAAAGCTATTACCATTTTATCAACTTGTTCCTTTGTGATAATAAGTGGAGGAGCAAACCTCAAAGAATTTTTACCAGTAGCATTTATTAAAAATCCTTTCTCTCTCATTTTATCAACCATATAATCACATTCTTGGTTTAATTCAATAGCTAAAAACAAACCATATCCACGAACATCTTTTATGAAATCATATTTTTCTTTCAACAGTTTGAATTTATCCTTTAAATAGTTCCCAACAGTTTTTGAGTTTTCAACTAATTTTTCACTTATCAATGTTTCAATTACAGTCATAGCTACTGCACAACCTAATGGATTTCCACCGAAAGTTGAACCATGATCTCCAAAATCAAAGGCACTAGCTACTTCATCCGTAGCTAAAAATCCTCCAATAGGATATCCTCCTCCAAATACCTTAGCTATTGTGATGATATCTGGTTTGACAGCGAAAAGTTCATAAGCAAACATTTCTCCTGTTCGACCAAAACCAGTTTGAACTTCATCTAAAATTAAAAGAACATTATTTTCACGGCAAATAGCTTCAACTTCTTTTAAATAATTCTCTGGAGGAACTATAACTCCACCTTCCCCCTGAATAGCTTCAATAAGAACTGCTGCAGTATCATTAGTGATAGCATTAGCTATTGCCTTGCTATCTCCAAAATCCACATGTTTGAAACCAGCTGGAAGTGGTTTAAAAGGTTTTTTATACTTTTCTTGACCAGTAGCTGTAACAGTTGCAAGTGTTCTACCATGAAATGAGTTGTTTGTAGAAATTATTTCTCCTCGTCCTGTGTATTTTCTAGCTAATTTAATAGCTCCTTCATTAGCTTCAGCTCCACTGTTAGCAAAGAAAACCTTATCAAAAATTGTAATTTCTGATAATTTTTTAGCTAATTTTACTTGTTCTTCTGTAAAGTAAACATTGGAAACATGGATAAGTTTTTCAGCTTGTTTTTTAATTGTTTCAATTAGCTTAGGGTGGGATTGACCAAGTGCATTTACAGCTATTCCTGCAAAGAAATCTAAGTATTCTTTTCCATCAGCGTCCCAAACAACCGCTCTTTTACCATGAGTCAAAGCTATTGGCTGACGTCCATATGTTTGCATGATATGTTTTGAGTCTAAATCTATTATTTCCTTGTTATTCATCTTATTCCTCATTAAAATATTCAATCTTGAATTTATTATAAATATCAATATATTTCGATTAAACTAAAAAAAATAATATTATTACTAATCAAATAAATATGTATTAATTCTCAAACATAATATTATTAATAATTATATCTATTTTTATTTATAAAATTATTTTAAAAATTATTAAATTATCACTTTAATAAAATTTTTAATTTATCATTATTTTTCTAAATATTTATGATAATAGAAAGAATTTTTAAAAAAAATAATAAAAATATGGAGAATAAAAAATAATAAAATCATTAACTTAATGAGTCCTTTAGTTAACATAAAATAATTATATGATTAAAAAGAAATTAATTAATGATAAAAATTTACATTTTGAAATTAAATTTAAATTTATTAAAAATAGTATTTAATGAAATAATACAATCTCATTAAATTTAAGTTAATAAAATCTATATCTAGAAAAAATCAAGTGATATAATGAAAAAAGCTATTATTGAAACTAAAAAAGGAAATATAGAACTAGAATTATTTGATAAAGATGCTCCAAAAACAGTGGCTAATTTTGAGAAACTGATTAAGGAAGGATTTTACGATGGTTTAACATTCCACAGAGTGCTTAATAATTTTGTCATCCAAGGAGGATGTCCAAAAGGTAATGGAACTGGAGGACCTGGTTATACAATAAAATGTGAAATAAATGATAATAAACATGGTACTGGAGCTTTATCAATGGCTCATGCTGGAAAAGATACTGGAGGTAGCCAGTTTTTTATAACCCATTCCCCTCAACCACATTTAGATGGAGTTCACACTGTTTTTGGAAAAGTAATTTCCGGTATGGATGTTGTAAACTCTATTAAACAAGGAGATGTAATGGAAAAAGTAACTGTTACAGGTTAGTTACTTTAGCAACAACAAATATTTAATCTATCCATTTATCTTAAAAATAAAAATTATAATTCCTTCTTCATTTTCTTTAAACATCTTAACCCTATCTATTTATTTACTTTTTTTATTAGTTAGATATATAAAAAACATGGTTAAAAAATTTTAAACAATCTAAAGAGATTAAATAGGATTTTCAAATTAAATCGTGAAGGGTGATGAATAAATGCCTCAAGATTATTGGATTAATCTACCTGTTAAAAATCTTAAAAAATCAAAAGAATTTTTTGAAAAAATTGGATTTGTAGCTAAAGAAAACTTTGTACATGATATGACTAATGTTCAATTATCTATTGGAGAAAAAGAAGTTTATATAATGTTATTTGAAAAAGATATTTTCCAACATTTTTCAAGAACTGCCGTTGCCAACACAGAAAAATCCGCAGAAATCATATTTTCAATTGGTGTTGAAACAAAAGAGGAAGTCGATGAAATATATGAAAAAGCAATAGCTAATGGTGGAAAATCTTTTGCTCCTCCAGAAAATATTGGAGAAATGTATGGATGTGGTTTTTGCGATTTAGATGACCACAGATGGAATATATTATATGTGGAAAAAGCTATTTGAATATATGAATACTATGTAAATATTATTTCTTAATTTTATTCATCAAACCAGACTTTCGAGCATAGTGGAATAAGTATAGCTGTACATAACCTGCATAATTTCCAAACCTTTCCATACCAAACTCACGAACCTCACTTAGTGAAATATCTTTATTATCAAAGTACAAATGAGAAACTATTCTTTTTATCCAAACATCAGATGGAAAAGCTTCTTTAAATCCATAACCATATAATAAAATACAATCAGCTACTTTTGGTCCTACTCCAGGTAATTTTAAAATTTCATCATATGCTTCCTCATAATCCATACTTGAAATATTCGAGAGGTTCATTTCAAGTGTAATAATTTCACTTACTTTCTTAATATAAGGTGCCCTATAACCAAGTCCGCAAGATTTAAGATTGTTTGTGCAGCATTCAAGCTCCATAATTCTACCAATAGCTTCATACTCTTCAAAATCATCTTCATAAACATTCATCAATGTTGTAGGTGAAGGAAAACTGTAAAATGTTCCTGATGGAAATTCCGTAGCTAATCCCCATTTTTCTTTAATTTTAGCTATTGACTTGGTCCATCTAGCTATTGAATTATTAGCTGAAGTTATTGAAGAAACCATGCATTCAAAAGGATCTTTAGCTAAAAATAATCTAAGTCCTCTGCAAAAATCAATAGCTGGTTCTAGTTTAGAATCTTCAGATAAATAGCTATAAAACTTGTCCAAATCAAAATTTAAATCGAATATTCTGGTTATTTCATTTTCAATAGCTTTTTCATCAATAGATATATCTTGATTAGCTATTGGAAGTTCATATCCTACATTTAAAGTATCAATATCTTCTTGATGAACTTTTAAAAGAATTGGTGTTTTAGCTATTTCTACCACATCGCAGTAGCTATTGTCCTTAACTTGCCATGGAGATTGAGATGTTTGCCCTGATTTTTGGGTGAGTTTTAGGTTTATTTGGGAATTGAATTGCATAATTACTTTTGAAATTTCTGAATCAATTTTTTAAAGATATTTGAAAAATTTTAAATTGATAATATAAATTATTTAATAGAATTTTTTATTTTTTAAAGTAGTAAATGAATTTTTAATTTATTTTTAATAATAAAATCCTAAAAATAATTATTTTTAAAATATAATATTTAAACATATTTATTATTCAAATGAATTAGTTATAATCTTTAATTGAAGGACATAGTACTCGACATTTGATTTAAAAATGATGATATTTTTAAACTTGTTTAAAACCATTTAAATCATATTTTATTAAATAAAATTTGATAAATTAATGAAGTTGACATTTTCAAAAGTTTTGTCGAATATTATATTAAAATTTTTAAAAAATATTAAATAAAATTAAAAAGTAAAAATAAAAAATTATAAAAATAGTAAGAATATTTAATTTTTAAAAAGAAAATAATATTTTAAAAATATTTTTTTCAGTGCAAACAACAGTCTATTAAATATCTTTCATTTAATTTTCAAATTATCAATTGTTGTGATTAATTTGTTAATATAATCTTTTGTTGTTTCATTTGATTCATACATATATGTTTCATAGATTAAAGTAGGAGTACCTGATTTCAGAATTGGAATTGTGACATAACTTGGACTTGTTTGAGATTCTGGATAATAGTAGACCAATGGAGGGATTTTAGCTATAATTTCATCAGCCAAAACCTTAGAACTATTATTATTAAGTGGGGCAAAGATAAAATTAGTTTTTTTATAATTACCTCCATTTGTACCTTGATTAGAATGAACATCCACAACTAAATCATATTTTTTGGAAATAACATCTGGAACAGCAAATTTATTAGCTAATAATTGCCCATTCATCCTACCAATATCATAATCTTTAGGATTATTTGTAACATTAACCTTATAAATGTAATAACAATACTTCAAAGAATCTGATTTAGCTATTAAAGAGTTATATAATATATTGTGAACACTAAATTCTAAAGGATGAACACCAATAATAAATGCAATTTTAACATTAGAACTATTATTACCTATGGGACCAACAAGTTCAACTAGCCCTTTATCATTTGAACCTAACTTAAGACTGTTTATTTTAGGAATATTAGTATTAATATTGGTATTAGTGTTAGCATTGGTAGTGGTTTTATTGTTTTCATTTACAGCATTTTTATTATTAATCCCATTATTTAGATTATTATTTGGTTTGTTTACATTACTATTTGGACTACTATTTGGTTTAGGATTAGGATTATTTGGCTTATTTACATTACTATTTGGACTATTATTTGGTTTAAAATCAGAATTATTATTTGGCTTATTATTAGGATTATTATTTGGTTTATTTACATTACTATCTGGACTATTATTTGGTTTATTAGGATTATTATTTGAATTATTATCAGGATTATTGTTTGAACTAGTATCCACATTATTATTTGACTCATTATCTAAATTATTTAAAATATTGTTTGAACCATCATCTAAATTACTGACATTACTAGAAGTACTAAAAATCAGTGACCCCATTAATATTACTACTAAAGCTACGACTAGTATAATTACATTTCTTAATCTCATGGAAATACAAAACCCCATCATATTAAACTTTAAAACTTAATAAAATTTTTAAAAGTTTTTTCTACCTTTACTAAATCTTATTAAGATACCAATTCTTTTAAGAAACTCCAATATATTCCTTAAAATGTGGCTGTCAATTAGTTAGTGATATTTTTAATTTTTTCTGGAAATTATTTATTTTATTTTTATTTTCATTTAGTATTTTCGAGTTTAAATGATCGTATAGTGTTAATACTAAAAAATAAATTTAAATTAAACGATTTTCAAAGTAAATAGAATGAATATCCATATATAAAACTAAAAAACACTTTTTTAATTAAATATGTGTCTTCCATAGAATATAAACTTTTTGATTTTAATTTGGATAGTAATTTAAAGGAATATAGCTGATTAAGAATATTTTACTTATGAATAAAATACTGAAAATGATTTATGATAAAATTTTTATTTCAGGAAATCCTCTTCGTGATTATTAACATTGTAAAAAAAAAAAAAAAGCATACTACTTTGATAAATATAAAAACTAGTTAAAAATCATTTTTAAGGTTATAATGAATAAATAAGATAAAACATCAAAAATAAAGCTTAAAACAATACTAAATAGTAGAAATAAAACTTAAAACCAATACTAAATAGTAGAAATAAAGTTTTAAAAAATAATTTTTTAAAAAATATTTAATATTAATTAATTTTAAAGAGTATAATTTATATTTTTTAATAAAAATAATTATTTACTCTTTATTGAAAAAAAACAGGAAAATAAAATATAGTTTTAGAAAATTAATGACATGCGAAATTACGAAGGATTGTACGGCAAGTCATTATACTCTAAAACTCTTTAGCTAAGGATATAGATAAAACTTATGCAAATAACCAAAAAATATTAATCAATAGCTATAATCGCTTAAATTTATTTTAATATCCTCATTAAAAGCTATTCCATATAAATAGCTGGTTTATAAGGAATTGCATTTTTTGCCTTATCTTCAGGATCATAGCTATTGTCTTTGTGAATAAATATTTTTGTATTAACTTCTTCCTCTATAAAGTCTTTTGCATCATTTAATATATCCTGTTCATCTATTTTTCCAATGTACCTTGTTTTTGTCATTTCACGACTTATTTTTTTAGCAAATTCAGCTATTTCCTTTTTATCACTGTGGACATTTTGACCAATAGCTCTTCCCATAATTTGACCAATATCTGGTTTTCCAACATCATCAGCTATTTTATAAAGATCCCATTTCCAATCATTAGCTAAATAAATATGGATTTTTTCTGGTTCTTTATCTAGAATCTTTTTTATTTGTAATATGTCATGAACAGTTCCTTGAACTATCTCTTCTGACTTTTCAATTGTTTCACTAGCTAAAAATTCATCATCACTAACGTTTGATTCATCAGCAAAGTAAATATTATCAATAGGCCATAGTGTTTTTGCTACAAAACCATCTCCACCATAGCTACTCCATAGCTCTTCACAACTATGAGGTATGAAAGGAGTGAGAATTTTAATCCATGACTTTAAAACTGTTGAAAGGACAAAAACAATAGCTTCATCTCTTTTGTTTGATTCTAAAAGATGTTTTACCCTGTACATATAATGATCAATGTCTTTTTTAAGAAGGAATAGAGAATCTTGCAATGCTTTTCTTGTTTGGAATCCTTCAAGTGCATCTGTAGTATCTTTTATTCTAATGTTAAGTTGATTAATCATCCATAAATCGATTTTACGACTAAGTTTGACTTTTTTAATATTGTTTAAATCTAAAGGTGATCCTTTTATATCTTCTATGGTTTTTGCAAATTCAAACAATCGATCCAATCGTCTTTTTGTTCCTATAACTTCTTTTTCTCTCCAATCAAAGTCTTGCCATGGTTCAGCTGCTGCCATTAAAAATAGTCTTACTACATCAGCACCATATTTTTCTATAGCATCTGAGAGGAGTATCACATTTCCTTTAGATGAAGACATCTTATTTCCTTCAAGTAAACCCATTCCAAAAACTACCATTCCTTGAGGCCAGTTTTCTTTAGGAAAAATAGCTGCATGATGGAATATATGGAAGCTTAAATGATTTCCAATCAAATCTTTTGCAGAAAGTCTCCAATCTAGTGGATACCAATAGCTAAACTCACTTTGAATGGTGTTAACAATGTCATCTGTAATCTTTAAATCATCTGAGTCTTTGTTAAAAAAGATTTTTTCAAAAAAAGCATCATTTATATCTTGAACATTTAGTTCTTTTAAATAATTAGCTATTGAATAGTATGCCATGTAAATAGTTGAATCAGATAATGGTTCAATTAACCATTGTTTATCCCAAGGCAAGTGAGTTCCAAGACCTATTCTTCTTGAACAAGCCCAATCTTCTAGCCATCCAATGTAGTATTCAAAGTTTGATCTAATCTCATTAGGAATAATGTTTTCTTGAGCTAAACACTCTCTTGTTTTTTCTTTCCAATCTTCATCAGAATACTTTAAAAACCATTGATTATCCATTATTTTAATTACACATCTATTTCCACATCTACAAACAACAGGATGTTCTGCAAAGTCATACATAATAGAAGCTAGAGAATCACTTATCATATTCTTTTTTATCTTTTCTCGAGCAATAGCTACATTATCCCCAGCATAATCTGGAATATGAGGACTCATTACTCCTTTTGAATGTTCTACCTTGTATAACTCATTAGTAGCTTCAACTAACTTAGGATCTTCCTGATTTTTAATAGCTAATTTTTCAATAAGATCTTTAGCTGGGATTTGGCTATATTTTTTCAAGGTAACTACATTTAATATCTGGATATTAGCTACTGTATCTTTTAGATTATACTTATTTAGTAAATCATGATTATTTTTTAAATCTTGAAGTGCTATGTAATCTGCTGGAGCATGACCTGGAACAGAAAATACACTTCCACTTCCATATTCAGGATCAACAAAGCTTGCAGGAAATATTGGGTGTTTTTTATTTGTAACTGGGTTTTTTACTTCTTTTCCAATTAATTCTTTAGGATCAATTTCTCCAACTATATTTAAGTCTTTTATTTGATTTGATAAATTATTAAAAGATTTTCCACTTATTATCCAATTTTCTCCATTGTTTTCAACTTCAATATACTTTACCTCAGGATTTAGCCATAGATTTGTGACTCCATAGATTGTTTCTGGTCTAAAAGTAGCTGGAGTTAAATATTTTCCATCAATTTCAAATTTTAAAAGAGTAAGTTCATTAACATCTACTCCCTCTCCTTCTAAAAGATCATGGTCTCCTACAGGATTATCACAATTAGGACAGTATTTAACAGGGTGATTTCCTTTTCTTACCATGCCCATTTCTTTTAATTTCCTAAGTTGCCACTCTATAAACTTTTGATAACTAGGGTCAGTTGTTTTAAATTCACGTCTCCAATCAATTGAATACCCCATATCACTCATAACTTGATGATATTCACTACTGAAGTATTTTACAATGTATTCAGGATCTTCTAACTTTGATAGTTCTTCTTTTGGAACTTGATGAACTTTTTCATATAGTTCCATTGTCCAAGGATCTTTATTTTTAATCCTACTAGCTATTCCAATAACTGGAGCACCCGTTACATGCCATCCCATAGGGAATAAGACATTTTTACCTTGCATCCTTTTAAATCTTGCATAAACATCAGGAACTGTGTAAGTTCTCCCATGACCAATATGCATAGCTCCACTAGGATATGGATAAGCTACTGTTAAAAACACCTTTTCTTTTTCATCATGATTTGATTGAAATAGCTTTGCTTCTTCCCATTTCTTTTGCCATTTCTTTTCGATTTCTCTAGTCACTAAAACACCACATGAATAAATAATTGAATGATTAATAATTAATATATTGTAAAAATACATTAAAATAATATTGTATTTCATTAATAATTTTCTATAATAACTTTATATAAGAATCAAATATTTCAAATTATATTAAATAGCTATTTTAGAAAATATAATCTTAGTAAATATTTCAGGAAAAACAGCTATTGAATTTTAAAATTAATTTATTAAATATAATAATTAAATATTATCTTTAAATTTTATAATATAAATTAGCATTTTTAGCTATTTTAAATAAATATAATCTTAATGAAATTTTTAAGAAAAATAGCTATTGAATTTTAAAATTAATTTATTAAATATAATAATCAATTATTATCTTTAAATTTTATAATATAAATTAACTATGAATTAGTAGAAATAGTTAATTAAATAAATTTTTAAAAAAAAAATACTTAAAATATGAGTTAATATCAAATTTAAGAAGTAATTTAAAGAATGGAAATAATTTTTAATCTATGAAGAAATTTAAATCCTTTAATATATTTTTATGCTTCAATCATCTATTTAATGATAGCATTAGCTATTGTGTTGAAATTATAAGAAAAAAAGAATATAGGAATAAAGAACCAAAATAAAAATTATCTTGGTTCTAGCCCGTATTATTTACTAGTACTCTTCTATATGTGTATAACTAGTATATAAATTTTAAAGCTAATGAAAAAAAATACATAAATAACCCAACTATTACACTGTTTATATGAATTTAATTAATCGTTTTAACATTTGAAACGATTTAAATATTTTAAAACCTTTTTTGGATTCCATCATATACTTAAGGATAGCATTAGCTAATCGTTGTAATTATAATAAAAAAAGAATATAGGAACATTAGAACCAATAAAAATATTGGTTCTATGGTTTCCAAATCACCAATGTTTATAATGTGTTATAAGTAGTATATAAATTTTAAAGGTAATGAAAATATAATTAATGTTGTAGGTTGGATTTTAAAATATGGAACAAATTCTGTTACTGAATGATGATTGTATATCACCATTTGGAAGAATGGAATAGGTTTCTAATCACCAAGAATATTTTAGAACTATTTTATTTTTACTAAGGTCTGGAGGTGGAAATATGGATATTTATTATTCATTATCTCTAATTTTAGTGATGATATTAATAATTCATAACGTATTATCCATCTACTATCTAATCAAAAAGTAAAATTAAATTAAATGGTTCACAATATTTTAAATAAATCCAGCCTACAATTATTTAAAATAGTTGTCATAATTTAACAGATGGAAAGATTAAAAAGTTGCAGAATCTTTCATGTCTTAATACCTAGTTAATGATTTAATATAATGAATATATTCGACTAATTTAGGATAATTCTCCAATAACTATACTAAATGGACAGTATAGAATTCCTCTGATAAAATTTTATCCCATGTTTAAAAGGTTTCTTTTTGTTCATCTTATTTTATTTAGTCGAAATTTTATATTTATTCCTTCATCTGTTATGAATATTCATTTTAAATATCGATGAAGTGTTATTTTATACCATATTCTTAATTTATTATTAGTATTGGGTTGTTTAGCTATTTTTTTCTAATTTTAATTCATTTTTATATCTTTCATACAATTTTCTAGAATAGACTTTTTCTAAGTTTGAGTCTCTCACTTTTTTCCAAAGTATTGATGCAGCTTTCATTTTATTAGAAAACTCACTAGATATATTGTCTTTGCAAAAATCTTGATAAAATTTATTCCATTGGCATGAAGAATTATCATATTTTGCATAATCACTTTTTCCCAAATATGTATCTATTAAATCTTTAACAGTGAAATTTTTATCCTTTGTTTGTCTAACTTTTTTTAATGCAGCTGCCATATCCGCAGTATATTTAAAATTCTTAACACCTACTTGCTCGCCAAAAAAATCCCTATAATCATTTCTAAGAGCAAACCCGAATTCTAATAACTTTGTATCAAGAGTAAGTTTTTCATTGGTCTTTTTTATACTTTTTTTCTTTTGATGTTTGATTATATTTCCATTAAAATATTCTTGGATATAGCTAGATAATTCCTTTTTGTTTCCATTGTATTCAATTCCAATTTTCTTACATATTTGCTGTAACTCCTTTTTATACCAGTAATGTTTACTAAATTCTTTGTAAGATTTTATTTCTTCAAACTCTGGTCGCATATTATTACTCCAAGTTAATATTTACTTTATAGACATATAAATCCTTTGAAAATCTTTATTTAGAATTGAAACTATCATTATTAGTTATGTTTCTTTTTTCACTTTTTAATGTTTTTATTTTATGTGTAAAAGATATTAAGTAAGATTTTGTCTCTTATTTAGCTTACTAATTGTAGAATTTTAAATTATTTTGTTGAAATTATTTATAGGGTATATTGATAATAAAAACATTTAATAATAATTTATTAAAATATTATATAAATTTTTTAAAAATCCATTATAAATTTTTTTAATTTTTAAATAAATATCAATATTTTTATTTTTATTAAGAAAAAATAAGTAATGATTCTTTAAATTGTTAAAATAAAAAAATCAAAGATTTTCTAAAATTAAAGGATGATAATTTCAAATAATTACCCTTACTTAAAAACTTTATTTTCATGATGATACTATATAAAATAGAGAGAGATACATGAAATCAAAAATACATATAGTCACAGTATACAGTATCATTCACTTTATAGTGGATTTTTCTTGTGCTTTTTTAATAGCTAATTTAATTGTTCCATTATCTACATCAGAATACACGTTGATTATGGCAGTTTTAGTATACAATTTCTTTGCATTTGCATTACAATTGCCAATTGGAATTATAGCAGATAAATTAAATAAGAATGCCTTAGTATCAAGTTTAGGTTGTTTGCTTATAATTATAGGATTTGCTTTTTTTAAGTTTAGTATTCTATCTTGTATAATTATAGGACTAGGTAATGCTTGTTTTCATATTGGTGGAGGAATTGATATATTAAATATTAGTAAGAAAAAAGCAAAATTACTAGGTATATATGTAGCACCTGGTGCTATGGGATTATTTTTTGGTGGAACACTAGGATTGTATGGTTTTAATCAAACTAGTTTAGTAATCATTGCATTATTACTTTCTGCTATAGCATTAGTTCATTTATATTTTAATATGAAGAACAAATATAAAATAAACAATTTAATACCTCAATTGGAAACAATAACAAAGAAACATATTATCATATTATCTACTTTATTGTTTGCTGTTTGTATTAGAGCTTATTTAGGACTCATACTTACTTATACTTGGAAATCAGATATTAGGATCGGATTTATATTTGTATTGTGTATTGTGCTTGGAAAAGTATTAGGCGGATTTATTAGTGATAAATTTGGGTTAATAAGAACAGCTGTGATATCATTATGCCTGTCAGCTATATTCTTTTTATTCTCATTTAATAGTGAGATTATGGGTATTTTAGCTATTTTCACATTTAATATCAGTATGCCAATTACTTTAATTGGATTAGCTAACACTTTTAATAATAATAAAGGTTTTGCCTTTGGGTTAACAACATTTGCTTTGTTTTTAGGTGCAGTTCCTGTTTTGTTGAAATTTGAAACTGTGTTTTTTAATCCTATATCTTTATTTATAATTATAATTATAACTACTATTATTCTGTATATGGGTTTAAAATCATGTGAAAGTCTAGGTATGAGTAATGATTAAAAGTCTAGTAATATCTCTGATATTGACTATAATTATTGAATCAGGAATTGCTATTACCTTAGGAATTAGAAATAAAAAGGATTTATTCCTAGTGATACTTGTAAATACTCTTACAAATCCAATAGTAGTGTATTTGGCAAATATTAGTATGGGATTTAGTCCTCAATTTTTTCATATCCTTGTAATTGCAATTTTAGAAATATCAGCGTTTCTAGTTGAAGGGTTTTTATTAAAAAAGTACTTACATACTATCACAGTAGGACCATACCTAATGTCTTTTCTCATGAATTCCATGTCATTTATTTGTGGTATAATCATAAATATGATATAAATATGAGGAGTGAAAAAATATGAAAAAAAGTATGAAATTAGCTATAATTATGGTTATGATGTTATATATGCTCCCTACATGTTTTGCAGATGTAGTAGATATAGACCCTCTTGAATCAGTCCCAGAAGAAATAAACAATATGGAAACTGTAATTATTGTAGGTATGGGAGTATTAATTATAGCAACAGTCTCAATAATTTTAATTATAACAATGAGCAAGAAATGAAAAAGATTAATAAATTTTTATAGTATAGTCACATGAGAAAAAATTGTAATTAACATTTTGTTAAAATATCACCTAATTTCTAATGAATATATTATAATAGTTTTAATTTTAAAAATAAATATTACTAATTTTATTATTAGAAAAATAGAAAATATATTAAACTAAATTTAAAAATAATTGAATTTAAAGACTTTTAAAAATTATCATTAATTAAAAACTTTATTTTCAGGACCATAAATTACCAAAATCTTTTTACATTTATAAAAAAATATTTTTTTATAATAATCTTTATAATAATATTTATAATCATTAAAAAATTAATTTAAAAGATTTTTAACATTATTAATGAAAATTTTATTTGTTATATCAAGGTGTCTGGTAATTCGAAAAAATTGAAAGTAGGAGATATGTTATTTAATATGTTTGGAGTTCATTAAATGATTATTTCATAAAAGTACAATTTCTATATCCTTATAAATTTAAATTCTATAATCTAAGTATTTTGTTTCAATAACAAGAAAAGTAGATAGCAAAAAATTGTTGAAAAGTTTTCTTTACAGGAAATTACTTAAATTGGAATTCAAGGATTTTACAAATGAATTTTATAAATTAAGAATTGCCTTATAGAATGCTATTAAAATTCAGATTTAGAGATTTTTCCAATGAATTTGAAAAGTTAAGTGGAAATTCATTTGTACTTTTGGAAAATCAAAATAATCATACATCTAAACATATTAAACAATAACCATACAACCTCCGTTTTTTCACATAAATCAGACACCTTGTTAATTAAGTAAATTTATAAATATTAAAAATTTCAGTATTTATTCATATTAAGAAAATTAATTTTGCAAAACATTACAATATTGCCTTTATTCATTATTACTTTCGTTTAATATTGCTTTCGTTTAATAATAAATATCATTCAATAATACTCATTTATATAATAATTACTCTTATACAATTAATAGAATTATACTGATTATTTTAATAACAAATTAAACATAATTGTTGATTATATAATTAATAGTGTCTTAAGTGATAATAGCTAAATAAATTATGAAAAATTATTCAAAGATTTTTTAGGTGAGTTAATGGTTACTTATTCGGAATCTGGTGTTGATATTAACCTTGAAGAAGTTACAGTCTCAAAATTAGCAGAAAAATTAAGCCCAACCTTGAAAAATAGGGATATTATTACAGATAGTGGGCATTTTGCAGCATTAGTTAAAATGGGAAATAAAGCTATTGCAATGAGTACTGATGGTGTTGGAAGTAAAATTCTTGTAGCTAAAATGATGGAAAAGTATGATACTGTTGGGATAGATTGTATAGCTATGGTTGTAAATGATATCTTATGTGTAGGTGCTGAACCAATAGCTTTAGTAGATTATCTAGCAGTTGAAAAACCTGATCCAGAAATAGCTTCTCAAATTGCTGAAGGATTAGCTAAAGGGGCGGAATTATCAAACATAGCTATAATTGGTGGAGAAACCGCGTCACTTCCTGAAATTGTCAATGATTTCGACTTAGCTGGATGTGGAATTGGTTTTGTAGATATTGATGATATCATTACAGGAGAAGAAATTGAAGAAAACGATATCTTAATTGGTATTGAAAGTAATGGTATTCACAGTAATGGATTAAGTTTAGCTAGAAAAGCATTATTGGAAGATGCTCAATTTAATGTCAATGATAAAATTCCAAATACCAATTTAATAGTTGGAGAAGAACTTTTAAAGCCAACTGAAATTTATGTGAAGCCTATTATTAATCTTCTAAAAAATCATAATTTTAATATTAAAGGTTTAGTTCACATTACTGGTGGAGGATTTAACAACCTTAAAAGACTAAAAAAAGATGTTGGATTTGAGATTGAAAACCTTCCAGAACCTCATGAAATATTTAAATTAATTTATAAACAAAATGTAGCTTTAGAAGAAATGTATACTGTATTTAACATGGGAATTGGATTTGTAGTAATAGTAAATGAAGAAGAATCCCAAGAGGTTATAAATATATTGTCTAAAGATTGTAATGCTTATAAAATAGGTAAAGTAAATTCCAATAAAGGTAAAATTAAGATAAAAACCTTTGAAAATGTTGAAATAGAGTATTGAAAACCAAAATGAATAGTATATGATATTAAATTTAATATAGCTATTTAAATTGAAAATAATTACATAGTTTTATTATTTAATAAAAAATAAAGCATTACAAAAAATATTTTTACACTTTATTTATTTATAAAAGTAAATTTTTTTATAAAGTATTTTTTATTTATAAAGTAAATTTATTTATAAAAGTAAATTTTTTTATAAAGTATTTTTTATTTATAAAGTATTATTCGATAGTAGGAATTAAAAATAGAATGTGCATAAAAATATCAATGAGTTTTACATGATTTTAAAAAAACTCAAATAAATCCCAAGTATGTTCTTAAGCTAAAGGTGGATTCATGAAGATAATGGCTAATAAAGAAAAAGCATTAATTACTGAAATATTAATGAAGTTAGGTCTAAAAAAAGAGAATTCTGAAATTGTTGCAGAAGCTACTTTAGATGCAGATTTAAAAGGTTTTACTTCTCATGGAATTGGTAGGTTTCCACAATATATAAATGCTATCAAAAGAGGGAATATTAATATTGAAGAAAAGATAGACATTGAAAGAGAAACAGACTCAATAGCTTTAATAAATGGAAACGGTCTTTTTGGTCAAGTTGTAGCTTATAATGCTATGAAATTAGCTATTGCTAAAGCTAAAAAAACAGGCATAGGTGCTGTAGGCACACATGATGCTAATCATTTTGGAGTTACAGGGTTTTACTCGGACTTAGCTATTAAAGAAGATACTATTGGGATAGTTATGGCTAACACTGATCCTGCTATGGCTCCTCTTGGAGGGAAAATTCCAGTGATTGGAACAAATCCAATAGCTATTGGAATTCCAGCAAATGAAACTTATATTGCACTTGACATGGCTACTTCTATTTCAGCTAGAGGAAGGTTATTAGAAGCAAAAAGAAAAGGAGAAGAAATACCTGGAGATATTGCACTCGACATCGATGGTAATCCTACAACGGATCCTTCTAAAGCACTTGAAGGTTCAATTTTACCATTTGGTGGTCATAAAGGTTATGGGTTAGCTTTTATGATTGAACTTATAACTGGTCCTTTAGTAAGTGCTGCTTTTGGTAGTAAAGTAGAAGGAACAGCAAATTATGAAAAGAAATGTACCAAGGGTGATTTTTTCATAGCTATTGATCCTTCAAAATTTGTAGCTATTGAAAAATTTAAAGAAGATACTGAAGAATTTATAAGGGAAGTTAGAAGTAGTGGAGATACAATTGTTCCAGGGGATCTTGAAGTCAAAGAAATAGTTAAAAATGAAAAAAATGGAATAATAATCGATGAAAACTTACATGTTCAATTAAAAGAAATCTGTGATGATTTAAATATCAATTTTGAGGACTATTTAACTAAAGAGTAATTAAAAAAAGACTAATATTGTTTTTTTTACTATTTTAAATTGTATAATGTAATATTTTAGTTAAAAATATTAATATTATTTTTTATTATTATTTTAATTGTTTAGTATTATATTTTAGTTAAAAATATTAATATTATTTTAATTGTTTAATATTATTATTTTAGTTAAAAATATTAATATTATTTTTTTTATTATTTTAAATAGTTTAAAAGATGTTTTTGGGTTAAAAATCAATATTTATGTTTAAATTAAATTATATTTCCTGATAGTTTTTATAGTTAATCCATTTATTATTTAGAATCATTTAATTTAAAGAAATGATGATATTCAAATAGTAATATCAACGATTTTTTTAAAGTTAAATAATAATTTTAAATTCAATATAATGAAACTTTTCAAAATCATTTATCTCTCATTGCTTATTAGCGGAATTTTTTCATTGAAATTAATAGCTCATTTAAAAATAATAAAAACTTCATTTCAAACTTATAAAAATTAAAAATTTTCATAAAGTTATTAGCTAATTAGCTATTTAAAGCTAATGCTATAATCAGTGTATTAAATTAGAGATTAACCAGACCTATATTAAGATATAAATAATGAACAATAAGAGGGAAGACTTTGGACAGTAGTGAAGCCGTTTATTCTGGATTGAAAAGTGCAAAAATCGATTTTATTGTGAGTTTGCCATGTGTTAATTTAGGGAAAATCCTTGAGATAATAGAAAAAGATGAAGAAATAATTCATATTCCAGTTACAAGAGAAGAAGAAGGAATTGGAATATGTGCTGGTGCATTTCTTGGTGGTAAAAAAACAGCTATTTTAATGCAGAATTCAGGATTAGGAAATTGTGTAAATGCTTTAACTTCTCTGTATCAATTATATTCTCTTCCCCTAGTCATGATTATGAGTCATAGAGGAACAAAAGGAGAACCTATTATTGGACAAGTTCCAATGGGAATAGCTACTCCTAAAATATTAGAAGCTATAGAATTAAAATATTTCAACCCAAAAACCCCACAGGAAGCTAATAAAACAATAGCTGATTCTTGGAATTTGTCAAAATCTGAAAAAAAACCAGTTTCCATATTATTAGACATTAGCTATTGGTAAATAATTTTAATGAAAATTTGATTTTAACAAGTTATTAGCTATTTAAACTAGTTTTATTTTAATTAATCATATAGCTATTAACAATATATTGATAAAAATTTATCTTAAATGATATTAATCAAGGAATTTTTAATATGCAACGATTTGATGGAATAAAAGATGTGATGAAACATATTGAGAATGAGATAATTGTATGTAATATTGGATTTCCATCAAGAGAACTATATGAAATAAGAGATAGATCTAGAAATTTTTACATGTTGGGATCTATGGGCTTAGCTTCATCTATTGGTTTAGGTTTAGCTATGTCCAAAATTGAAGAGAAGGTCATTGTTTTTGATGGAGATGGATCAATCCTTATGAATTTAGGCTCACTTGTTACAGTATTTAATCAAAACCCAAACAACTTTATTTTGATAGTTTTTGATAATGGATGTTATGGTTCAACAGGAAACCAATGTACATATGCTCAAAATGTAAATCTATTAGAACTAGCTAAAAGTATTGGTTTTAAAAATAGCTACGATTATAATGAAATTGATTTTAAAGATATTTTGAAAAATAAACAAGATAGTTCAATTTTTATTCACTATAAAATCTTACCAGGAAATGCTGATTCTCCAATAATTGATTTAAGTCCTGAAGAAATAAAAAATAGGTTTAAAAAATCCATAGAATGATAATTTTTAAAATTTTCATAAATTTTATTATATAACTTTTTTTCCTAAGAATTTTTATTAAGTAAAAATTTTTTATTAGGTATTATTTGAAATTTTTGCACTCACAGCAATCTAAAGGGATTCAATTTGTAGATTTAGTATCATGGGTAGTATTTCAAAAATTTGAGCACAAAAGAGAAGAATTTTTAAAATTGATTGAAAGTAAATGTGATATACTATTTTACAATGAAAAGTGTTAAAAATAATAAGTATTGAAATGGAATCCCAAAGACCTCTTACTAACTTAATAGTGCCGCCACCATATGGTAACATATCCTAAGGGGACATTACCCAATTTCACTTATAATATGTAAGTTTAAATATATAAATTTTCGTATTTTTCAAATTCTTTCAATTTGCAATTATTTTTATTCATGAGTTTTTATTCTTGTTCAACAAAAATGAACTACTAGTATCTAAATTTCATATTAACTCACTGATATTTCATTGCACAGATTTTCTTAGTGTACTACTCATTATGACCATAAGTAAAGAAAAAAAGATTAAAAAATTAAAAAAAAATTAGACTATGTTTTTAATATATTATTTTAAAAAATTTTGGTGATTCCTATAAGTTAAAAGTTAATCTGAACTGTTTAAAAGTGCAGTCAAGTTATATTTATTTTATATATTAAAGTATCAAATTTAAAGTATCAACTTCCATTTTTCAAAAGATTCTTTTTATATTTTTGTTTAAATCAAAATGAGCATCAAAACTTAAAATCTCATTTATCCCATAATATTCCATAACTGCCATGAAAATACAATCATTGAAAGGTATTCTTTTAGGATAATATAATTTTATATATTTTAATGCTTGATGATTATAATTGAATCATCTAAAACTATAAAATCATTAGTTATAGTAGTATAAACTTTTTCAATTTCATTGATACTTTTTTTAAGTTTCAAATTTAAAGTATTGGTTACTTCATTAATTATTAAATTAGAAATTATCATTTCGTTATTCAGATACTTTTCAAACAATTTATTAGATTTATAGTGGAATTCATGATCTTTAATAAAATAGCCAACGATAAAATTTGTATCTAAAAAATCATTTAATCAGCTTTCTAAATTAGCTTCTTCAACTGCTTTAACAGGATTAAAACCTTTTGGTGCTGTAATGAATCCTTTTAATGATTTAAATCCTTTTTTATTATTATTTGGATTATATGTGTTCTTATTAATCATTGCTTTGTATATTTTTTCTTTTTTTGATTCTTTATTCTCATTTATTTCTAATCCATCTCTTATAATAATATTTAAAACTTCTTTTTCACTTTTACCTTTATTAATAGCCATTTTTTGGCAGTGTCAAATACCCTACTGATTTGAAAATTTTTTTTATTACTAATTTTTGTTTTTATATGATTCTTTTTTTATGTTGCTTGTTTTTGAATTGAAGCGTTTTCTACTCTTTATTTTTTTGAATTTTTGAGTAATACTTTTTGTATCAAAGCTATGTGTACATGTTTTTCATGTAATTTTTTGATTTTGAACTCTTGTTAAATTCTTTGTTTTCAATATTAATAAATTAATTTAATTTATTTTCTTAATTATCTTTTTAATTTTAAATTGTTTTTAATTTTAAATGATAATATTTATATATTAATAATT
>WRMT01000004.1 GCA_009777005.1 Methanobrevibacter sp.
CAACAATTTTTTGCTATCTACTTTTCTTGTTATTGAAACAAAATACTTAGATTATAGAATTTAAATTTAAAAGGATATAGAAATTGTACTTTTATGAAATAATCATTTAATGAACTCCAAACATATTAAATAACATATCTCCTACTTTCAATTTTTTCGAATTACCAGACACCTTGATTTATAATATAAATTTACTATATAATATTATAATAATATATTGGATTTATTTTATAAATTAAATCATGATAATATATATTAATTTAAATTAATTTATTAAATTTGAATCGTGATTATAATTAATTTTTTTAGATTTGGATAAGTATTAATTTATTAAATTTAAAATGATAGTAATTAATAAAATATATTTTTTAATAAAAGTATATTAGCAATCCTTAAATGTTGATTCTTTAAAGCTAGTGTTTTTTATTTTTTTAATTATTTTACATGTACTATCTAAATTAGATTTATAATAATTTTCAACTCTTAAGACTTTTGGACTTAAATTTCTAATTTTAAGTTGATTTTTAATATGTTCTAGATTGAATTTTTGATCAGATCCAATAGCTATTATATCTGGCTTTGTTTCTGCAACTATTTTAAACATATCTGTTTTATGACCTAAATATGCTTCATCAACTGGTTTTAATAGTTTTACCATCTCTAATCTTTGATTTTCATTAACTATTGGAACTCTCTTTTTCGCATGAACGGTTGAATCTCTAGCTACAACAACTATTAATTTAGAATCTCTTCCACCTAGCTCTTTAGCTTTTTCTAGGTATAATCCATGTCCTGGATGTAAAATGTCAAATGTTCCTGTAGCCATAACTATCATTACTTCACCATTTTAGTATAAATATTTTTATATATAATTAATAACCTTTTTTTGGTTTTCAATTTTTCATTTTTTCTATTTTTTAATCTTTTTAGTTATTTACTTTAATTTTTTGAATTTTCATAAGAATTTTGATATTTCAAAGCTTCTTTAAGATTTATTTTATTTTTATAAAGGGCAGAACCAATTACAACTCCTTTAACTCCAGTTTTACTTAATTTTGCAATGTCTTCTATTGTTGTGATTCCACCAGCATAAACTACTGGAATATTTACAGATTCAACAAGTTCAATAGCTGGTTTAACATCAAAACCTTTCAAAAGCCCTTCAACATCAACGTTTGTAAAAAGGATACTTCCAGCACCAATTTTTTCAAATTTTTTACTAATGTCACTTGGTTTTTTAGCTATTTTTTCAGTCCATCCCTTAATAACTACTTGAGAATCTTTACTATCAAGAGAAATCATTATTCTTTCACTGCCAAATTCATTGGATAATGTAGCTATTGTTTCTGGGTTTTTGATACCCATTGTTCCAATAATTAATCTTTCAATATCTAAGTTCAATAGCTTTTGAGCATATTCTATTGATCTTATTCCTCCTCCAAGTTGAATAGGAACTGAAACTTCATTCAATATTTTTTTTATAGTTTTTAAATTATCTTTACTTTCAAGAGCTCCATCAAGATCAATAACATGTATTAAATCAGCACCTTCATCTTCCCATTTTTTAGCTACTTTTTCTGGGTTTTCAATAATCACTTGTTCAGTTCCAGGCTTTCCCTGAACTAATTGAACACATTTGCCATTTCTAATATCAACTGCAGGAATAACCAACATTTTATCATCATCAAAAGACATAAAGAACACCTAACTATGAATTACTAAAGAATAGTTAATTAATATAAACAATAATAATTACAACTTAAAAAAAGATTAGTCAATACTTAACTTTTAATCTACCATAATAAAAACATTTCTAAAGTGGAAAAATTTGAAAATAGAGTATTAAGTATCTTTAATAATTTATAAAAATCATCATTTAAATATCATTAAACCTTTTGCTTTAATCAGTATATAAGTGGAGTTCTTTAAAATATTTTCACAAGAACTTCTAAAAATAGTCATAATTATATCAACTAAAGTTCAATATAAACTAATTATCATAAACATATAAATAAATCCTAATGAGCATTACCTCTCTGTTCTAATGTATTATCTATGAATTACCTACAGCTAATGTAATAAATAACCATGGAGTTTCACTGTTGAAATAGTAAATTTTTTAAACGTATTTATAATTATTAATGATATTTTAAAGGTTTAATTTAATTTTTTAAATTTATTTATAATTATTGATGATATTTTAAAGGTTTAATTTAATTTTTTGAACTTATTTATAATTATTAATAATGTTTTAGAGGTTTAATTTAATTTTTTAAACTTATTACAAATATAAAAAATATTTTAAAATAATATAATATTAAGGAAGGAAAATATGGCAGATAAAGACCAAAATGACAATTTAAAAATATACATTGAAAAATTCTTTGATGAACTTGAATTATATGATGATAAATATAATGGTCACAGCTATAAGGATTATTTTCGTTTAGCTGTTTTAAATTTTTTAGAAAATGAAAATGATTACAATGCTTCTGAAATCTATAGGCTATTTTTTGAAATTTATCAAATTACTGGAGAGGATAAATCAGAATCTAAAGGTCTTAATGTTGTTCATGATGAACCAAATTTAATGCTAGATTTAGTGCAGACCTTAAAAAAGTATGAAGAAAATACTGGTGAGTTAATTGAAAAACAAAGAGACCATTATATTCATTCAGTTAATGTATTTTTATTAGGATTAGCTATTTTTTCTCAAAATGCAAATTATAGAGAAGCTTTTTTGCTTGCAAATTATGATAAGAAATATGGATATTTTTATAAAACAAAAAATGAGGAGTTCTTTTATAGGTGGGGAATAGCTTCTCTTTTCCATGATATTGGATATCCATTAGAAATTATTGGAAAACAAATGAAAAAGTTCATTAATGAAGGTGTAAATTTTATCACCACAGAAACTGATGTTTTCACCTCTAAAAAATCTGATGTTAAAACTTACCTTAGCTTTGAAGATTTCAACACTTTCAATACCATAATTAAAAAAGATTTCGACTTTCCAAAGAAATATCGAGAAATATATGATGAAACTAACTTCATAGATCTATTTAAACCATTAGACATATTAGCACATAAAATCAGTTTAGCTTTTGTCAATCTGGACTTGGTAGATATAAAAGATAATCTTGATAACTTTGTTAATGTAATGGCAGAAAATGGCTTTATAGATCATGGATTTTATAGTGCAATTCTTGTAATGCTTTATTATGGCTACCTTATACAAAAATATAAAAAGAAAAGTGAATTCTTTTTCTTCCCTATTGTTGATAGTGCAAGTGCCATATTACTACATAACTACTACAGGAATGTATTAATGAGTAAAAATTACAAATTCCAAAGAGGAAAGTTAGAAGTTGCTGAACATCCTATAGCTTACTTACTTATTTTGTGTGATGAACTTCAAGAATGGAATAGAAAACCATTTGGAGTTGAAGATAAGAAAAAATACCATGCAAATGAATCAAAGATAGAAATTACAGATAATCATATGGATGTTGTTTACATTATAAAAAATGGAGCATTATCTCCAAAATTTGGAAAAGAAAAATCTGACTTCTTATACCATGTTTTAGATATATTTGACCTATTTAATAGAGGTTTGTCTGTAAACCCAGAAACAGAAGACACAGTAACTCAGCTAATGGATGATTTAATAAAAATTGACTTAAACACTCCAAAACAAGTAATAAAAAATATTGAAGAGTTAGCAAAAAAAACACATGACTACTACAATAATCTTAGAAAAGAACAAGGAAAAGAGATAGAATTTGAAACTTTTGAGGACTTGCCTGAAGATATGAAGTATTCTAACTTTAGACAAGCAAGATCAATACCAAATAAGCTAAATTTAATAGGGTGTGAAATAGTAGATAAAACTGATAAAAAAGAGGAAGTTAATGAGTTTGAAAAATATGAAATAGAATTTTTAGCTAAAGTAGAACATGATGAATGGGTAAAAGAAAGAGAAAGCACTGGATGGACATATGCAGAAGAAAAAAATGTGGAAAAAAAGCAAAGTCCTTATATGGTCCCATGGGATAAATTAGATGATGAAATTAAAGAATATGATCGTGATCCTGCAAAGAACATCCCAAAAATACTTAATTCAGTTGGTATGAAGGTAGTAAGAACAAATCTAAGAATTTTAGCATATAAAAATCATGAATACTTCATCAAACTAATGAAGGAGGAAGGAGAAAAAGACTTCACAGAGAAATTCGCTGATTTATCAATACCTACACAATATTCTAACTTTAAACAAGCTGAAAACCTACCACAATTACTCGATAAAATAAGTTATAGGTTAATTTCAAAAGAAGATGAAGGAATAGCTATTTTAAGCTTTTCAGATGATGATGTAGATACAATTACAAGATTACAACATGAAAACTGGTTATTAGACAGAGAAAATCATGGATGGACACAAGGAGTAGAATGGGACACAGAGAAAAAAACCAATCCTAACCTCAGAGAATGGAACAGATTAAGCAGAAAAATGAAACAAATCAACATAAAGGTAGCTAAAAAACTACCAAAGCTATTGGATGAGGTAGGTTTGAAAATAGTTGAAAAGTGATTTTAAAAACATAGTCCTTATAATGTATGTGTCAAACTTTCACCTCTCAAAAAATATTCAAAAGGATATATGTTTCTTATTTGAGATATATATTTCTTATTTTTATTTTATATTTCTTATTTAGGACATATATTCTCTTAATTGAATAGGTTTTGGATGAAAATAGAGTATAAAATAAAATTTTGATGGCATACATAAAAAAAAGTTTTTTAAGTAATGATATTTATTTGAACTATTATATTTATTACTTTTTTTTAATTTAATAAAATTATAATTTATATTTTTTCATATAACCCTATTCCTATTTATTTGAACTATTATATTCATTAACTTTTTTTAATTTATTAGAATTATAATTTATATTATTTTATAATAATTGTATTCATGTTTATTTTAATCATCGATTTTTTTAAAAATAAATTAATATTTTCTTAATTATTAATTAAAACATTTTTCTTTCAATGTAAATGTTTTATAAATAATTTTCTAAATGAGGTTGTGTTCAATTCCTGTAATTATCATGGTTGTTCTTATAGTATTTTCAAGAGAATCATCTATTTGAATTCCCCAAACAATTTCAGTTTCTGGATTTAAATTATCAGCAATGATTTGTACAATTTTTTCAGATTCGTATAATGTTATATTAGAACTAGCTGAAATATTGATTATTGCACTTTTAGCTTCAGAAATATTACAATCAAGTAATGGCCAATTAAGTGCTTGATGTGCAGATTCAATTGCTCTATTTTGAGAGTTTGATTCACCTATACAGACCATTCCTATTCCAGATTCTTCCATGATAAGTTGAATATCTTTAAAACTCAAACTAAGTAAACTTTGGTTTGTTATTAATTCGGCTATACTTTTTATTACATGAGTTAAAATTCCATCAGGAACCAAAAATGCATTATCTATTGTTAAATTAGGAGTTACTTCTAATAATTTATCAATTGGGATTACAATAACTGTATCTGCATTATCTTGAAGTTTTTTTAGACTTTTCATTGCAGTTTTTCCTTTTAAAAATCCTTCATCAAATAATGGCATAGTAACTATAGCTATAGTTAAGGCATTTAATTTTTTAGCTATTTTTGATATTACTGGTGCAGAACCTGAACCAGCTATCCCTCCAAGACCACAGCTTATAAAAACCATGTTTGCATCTTCAAGTTTTTCTTTAATCACATCAGCATTTTCTTCAGCTAAAGCTTCAGCATCTTCAGGGCGATTAAGAGAATTTACTGCTGAATTTTCACCGAGAAGTATTTTTTCATCAGCTTGACAATGATATAAATCTTGTGCATCAGTATTAATAGCTATGGTATGGATATTCTTTATTTCCATTTCATTTATTCTTGTTATCGTGTTATTTCCAACTCCACCAATACCAACTACAATAATTTTTCGTTTGTTCATTGCTTGCATTTTATTAACTCTCCTTTTTTTAACATGTTTAAATAATTTATTTAAATTTTGAGTAAAAATCTTTTAAATTAAGTTTAGTATGATTAAACAGATTATGATTAAAAAAATGTTTTTTTAAAATTTAAAAATATTTGTTATAAAACATAGAATATTAAAATATTTTTCTAAAAAAGCATCTTTATATTATTATATAAAAATTAGTTAAACTAAAAAGTTTAATGAATTTATAAGGGATAAACTTGTATTTTTAAATAGAGTTTTAGTATGTAATTTTGGTGAAAATAGATAATCAAGGAAAGTAATTACAAACTTATAGTCTTTTTAAGAAGATATTTTAATAATGATTTAAGAGAATATCAATTTATTTTAAATCGATTGTTAATACTTTTAATTTTTAAAAATAATCAAAATATTAGTATTATAAAGAAAATACAAAGTATAATTATTTAAAGTAATAAAATAAAGAAAATCAAAGATTTTTTAATTTATAAAAATAGAAAATTTCTTAAAAAAGAAAAATATAATGACATAAAGAAAAATATTTTCTAAATTATAGCTAAATAAGGTAATAGAGGTGTTTAAATGAGTTATGGGTTTGGAAAAGATAAAGGAAAAATGTATTGTTCAAAATGTGGACTTGAAAATATTCCAGTAGTTGTAAATCAGGATTCTCGTTGTGGTGGAGATTATGTATTTATTTACGAAGCATATTCTAAATGTGGAAACGAAGAAACCTCTTATTATTATGATATTTATGATGATGAACCTATTTACAATGATATTTACAATGGTGATAGTGTAGAAATTCAACAGATGTTAGATGAAAAAGGGAATAATAGGTGAAAAAAAAGTATATGTACGGAAAATAAGAAATTTTTAAAAAAATAACGAGTAAAAAAAGAAGGATAATTGAAAAAGAAAAATATTTATTATCTAATAGCTGTGCAGAAGAAAATATTTACTAAACTAATCTATAGTTTTTTTTTTTTTTTAACAAGTTCATTATTTTCATCTAATAGATATAAAGGATTAAACCATTAAATTTTAAATTTTTTATCTGGTAAAAAATGATTATTTACATATTTAAAATGGTTGTCATCTAATTTTTCATCCTGTGTATATTGTGGTTTTTTTTCTATAAATATAATCGTTGTTTTTATTATATTTTCAAGAGAATCATCAATTTGAGCTCCCCAAATAATCTTAGCTTCTGGATTTAATTTATCAGTAACAGTTTGAACGATTGTTTCACATTCATCTAAATCTAAATCAGAACTACCTGTGATATTAATCAGAGTACTATTAGAATTAAAAACATCAAAATAAAGTAAAGGACTATTAATTGCTTCATAAATTGATTCTGATGCTCTATTTCCAGAATTTGATTCTCCTATACCAATCGTTGCCATTCCAGCTTCTTGCATAATGTTTTTAACATCTGCAAAGTCCAAAGCAACTAAACCTGGCTTTGTGATTAACTCGGTTATTCCTTTAACAACACGAACTAAAATTTCATCAAGAACCAATAATGCATTATTTATTGTTAGATTAGGAGCTACTTCTATTAGCTTATCATTAGGAATTACAATAACTGTATCTGCACTTTTTTGGAGTTTTTCTAATCCTTTTTCTGCTTTATCTCTTCTTAGAAACCCTTCAACACTAAGAGGCATAGAAACTACAGCCACGGTCAAAGCACCAGCTTTTTTAGCTAACTTAGCAATTACTGGAGATGAACCTGTACCAGTTCCCCCTCCGAGACCACAAGAAATAAAAACCATGTCTGCTCCTTCAAGTTTCTCCTTAATATCATCTTCACTTTCTTCAGCAGCTTCCTCACCAATATGTGGGTCTCCACCAGCACCCTTACCTCCACATGTTTTTGGACCAAGAAGTATTTTTTCATCAGATTGACAATAATATAAATCTTGTGCATCAGTATTTATAGATATTGTATGGACATCATCTACTCCAATCTCGTTAAGTCTTGTAATTGTGTTATTGCCAGATCCTCCAATACCAACTACGGTAATCTTTGTTTTTCCATTGTCTATGCCTATTACTTCATTATCATATTTTTTAGCTATTTTATCAAAAACCTCTTTTTTCACCCTTTTTTTAGATTTTTCAATGGATTCATCTATAAACTTCATTTGATTATTCTCCTTTTAACAATATACTGGGCTGTGAACTCATAAAATTGATTAATTAACGATACTGTTCATTAGTTTCATAATAGCTATATCTGATTCTTTTTTCATTTCCTTTAAAAATATTATTTATTTATATTAAATATTTTTTATATAATTATTTATATATTTATTAAAAATTATGAAAATAATTTTTCTAAAAAAAGTATCTTAAATTTGAGTTTATAAAGGATAATGTTGGATTTTTAAATAAAATATGGAATAATTTAGTATTAATATAAATAACTTAGTTAACAGTAGCTATAATCGGTTTATTATATTTTACTGAGTTTTTCTGCAAATTCATAATGAAGTTCTTTACTTTTTCTTATTAATTCTTCTTCAGGTAAGTTGTAGTTTTCAGGTCTTTTAAGAACTACTCCTTCAGCTTCAACAACTCCTCCTGGTCCTAAATAAGCTCCTGGACTTATTTTTAGCAGGGTTTTTGAATCAATTTCTTTAAATGTTAAAGAGTATGCAAATCCTTTTCTCCAGCTTTTAATAAAGTGATCAGAATATTTTTTTTCTAGTGGATTTTTATATTCTTCTTTTATATCATTTGAAAGGTCTTTTTCATCTAATGATTTATTCATTTCCTTATCTTTTCTTAATAAAACTTCTAAAAAATATCTATTTTTGACTAAATTTAGTAGTTCTTCAATTGATTCATCTGAAAATCCTTTTTCACTTAATAAACTAATAATTTCATGATCTTCTTTAAGTTCAGGTAAACTTTGTAAGAACTTATAGTCTTTTTGTGGAATCATCTCATAAGATGTTTTTTTAAGTATTGCATTGAATTTTTCACACATTGGTTTTTTAAAAAATAAGTCGGTAAGTTCTGTGAAATAGCTATTCAATTCTTTTGCAATAGGTTTTAGGAAATCTGAAAAGAAGTTTTCACTTTCAAATAAATCTTCCATTTTATGATTGAACTGGATTATGTATGCTCCTTTTTCAGTTTTTGACTCTCCATTTTTAACTTTAGAATCTAAATGTTGATTTTTAATATTATCCATGATTTTTTTAAAATCATTCACAATATCATTTGCAAATTTTGTTTTTCCATTTAATCCTTTAAAAGAATCACTTGTTTCTTTTTCATTAATAAAATAATATTTTTCATATTCGCTTTGATTTAAATCATTGTCATTTGATGATTTCTTTTTTTGATTTGTTATTGTGTCTATTTTTAAATCTTGCCAATTCCAGAACATTCCATGCCATTTAGTAGGAATGCTTTGAAAACCTGTTTCTTCTTCTTTTTCTCCCCATGATCTTGGGGACCAATTATACCCTACATAAATTTGTCCTTTTTTGTATTGTTTCATATATTTTACAATAGCTATCCAAATCTTCATTAAAGAATTTCCTTCCTTATCCTTGATATATTCCATACTTGGTAAATAGCGATCTTTAGCTGTTTCCATTAACATAACATGAAAATCATTACTATAAGGACTGATAACTGATAATACTGACCAAGGAGCCTTGCCAATATTTATCGTTTTTATCACACTAGTTTCTAACTCTTCAAGCATTTTTTCCAAATCTAATGCATCAAAGGGTCGAAGTCTTTTTGATTCAACTGGTACTTTTTCACCTTTTGGAACTATTGGGGCCAATGGAACTTTGATAACAGGAATTTTACTCATTATAATCCTCTTAATTTAAATTAAAACTTAATTCTATGTTTATTTAAATTTTCAATTATTACTGCTATTTTTATTTAAACTTAATATTTACTATAAAATTTGTTTTTTTCAAATAATCTAATATATTCATTTATAATATTATTTTCGCATGTTTGAATACTTTAAATTTTTAATACAATGAATATATTGCTATTTATTTTAAATAAATATAATTTTAGTATTTATTTTTTATTACAAGGATATTTATGAACATAATTTATACAATTCGTAACATTCTTTTTATTAAAATAGTGGTTTATCAAATCCAGATTGATTTTACTCTTTTTTTCAAATTCACTACTTTCATCATCTAGGAATATATAAATGATTAAACCAATAAATTTAAATTTTTTACAGGTTAAAAATGATTATTTAGAAATTTAAAAGGATAATTATCATTTTTATCCTATATATCGGGATATAATTTGGTTTTTTACCATAAATAGAATTGTTGTTTTAATAGTATTTTCAAGAGAATCATCAATTTGAGCTCCCCAAATAATCTTAGCTTCTGGATTTAATTTATCAGTAACAGTTTGAACAATTGTTTCACATTCATCTAAATCTAAATCAGAACTACCTGTGATATTAATCATAGCACTATTAGAATTAAAAACATCAAAATAAAGTAAAGGACTCTTAAATGCTGCATGAACAGATTTTGACCCTCTATTTCTAGAATTTGATTCTCCAATACCAATCGCTGCCATTCCAGCTTCTTGCATAATACTCGTGAAATCTAGAAAGTTCACACTAACTAAAGATGGTTTTGTGATTAATTCTGTTGTTGTTTTAACAACAGAAGCTGAAATCTCATCAAGAAGCAAAAATCCATCATTTATTGTTAAGTTAGGAGCTACTTCTAATAGCTTATCATTAGGTATTACAATAACAGTGTCTGCATTATCTTGAAGTTTATCTAATCCTTCTTTAGCATTAGCCATTCTTCTAAATCCTTCGTAAGAAAATGGCATAGTAACTATAGCTATAGTACAAGCCCCACCATCTTTAGCTATTTTAGAAATTATTGGAGCAAAACTTGTCCCTGCTCCTCCTCCTAGACCACAGGTTATAAAAACCAGGTCTGCACCTTCAAGTTTTTCATAAATTTCACTTTCACTTTCTTCACCAGATTTCATCCCAATTTCCAGATTTCCACTACTTCCCATCCCTCCACAAGTTTTCTCACCAAGAAGTATTTTTTCATCAGCTTGGCAATAATATAAGTCTTGTGCATTAGTATTAGTAGCTATTGTGTGGATATTATCTATTTCCATCTCACTGATTCTTGTTATCGTGTTATTTCCAGCTCCACCAATACCAACTACAATGATTCGTTTTTTCCAAAAATCAACATTTTCTTTTTTCTTTATTTTCATCCTTTCATCGGATTCTTTAATTACATCATCACTAAATTTCATTTACTAACTCTCCTTTTTACAAATAATTGAGTATTAATTCTTAAATTTAGCTAATGAAACCACATATTGATCTCATTTTTTTCATTGCCCACTTATCATTTTTTAAGATTAAAAGATAATTTTGTTTAAATATTAAATTAATTCTTCAAAATGTATATTTAAATTTGATATATAAAAATTCATTAAAGTAAAAGGTTTAACGAGTTTATAAAAGTTAAAGTGCATTTTTAGGATATGTAGTGGATACTATAAAAATTGATTAAAGTAAAAGGTTTAATGAATTTATAAGAAACAGGAGTGAGTATTATAATATTGAATAAATGTAATTTGATTAATATTTAGATTTTTAAAGTGATAAGTTCTTGTATATGAATATTTTGATTTTTAAATAAAAAAATTCTTTCAATTAATATATGATTAGAGGTATAATGGTCGAAAAAGGAATATATGTTTAAAAATATTAGAAGTGATAAAATGTCAATAGCTAAAGATTATTTATCAAGTATAGAGTTAGGTGAAATTACAACGTATAAAAATATGACAACTGTAGGGTTGAATGGATTAAATTTTCCAGAGATTGAATATCTTACATTAAATGAGGGAATAAATAAGGGTAATGTTACAATCACAGAAATTGATGAATTAGGAAGTGTTCCAAGTTTAAATATTATTAATAATGGAGATTTGCCAGTTTTATTTATTGATGGAGAAGAATTAAAAGGAGCTAAACAAAATAGGGTTTTAAATACAACTATTCTCATTCCAGAATATTTCAAAGGTGAAATTCCTGTAAGCTGTACAGAAGAAGGAAGATGGAGCTATGATAGTCCAAACTTTACAGATGCTGAAACAATAGCTCCTTCAAGAATTCGTGAAAGTAAAAGTGAATCTGTATCAGCGTCCCTAAATGATTATAATAGCTATGAATCAAACCAAGGAGCAGTATGGAATAGAGTAACTAATTTATTTTGTTCACTTAGTACAGACTCTCCTACCAATGCAATGAATGATATTTTTGAAGCTAAAAAAGATAATTTAGATGATTATATAAAAGAATTCCCTTTTCATAATCAAAATGGTATTTTAGTATTTATAAATGGTAAACTAAGAGGTATGGATATTTTATCAAGTGAAAATAGCTATGGAAAATACCATGAAAAAATTATTAAAAGCTATTGTTTAGATGCTTTAGCTGACAAACAAGAATATGAGGAGAATACAGATTTTATAAAAAAATCTAATAATTTTATAAATGAAATAGTTACTATTAGTATGATTAAAAAACCATCTATAGGTTATGGTTATGATTGTAGGTTTGTAAATGAGAATATAGCTGGAGCTATTTTAGTTCATGAAGGTTCAGTAATTCATGGGGCTTTCTTTAAAAAAATTAGGGAAAAAGAAGAAGAGAGGGAAAGTTTAAAATCAATAATATTCTCATAATATTTTTTTTTAAATAGCTAAACTTTCTCGTAATCATAGATAAAATATGTAATTTTTTTATATTTTCTGAGGACTATCAGGAAGTATTCAAAGCCTCTGAAACAAATTTTTCAAGGCGATCCAATGCTTTTTTGGTTTCTTCTTTTTCTTTTTTTTCTAGGAGAACTCCATTATAAAATGAAAGTGGTTTTGGACAACATAGTGGGTTCATATTCGACAAAAAGGGAATAATACTTGCAGAGTCTGGTTTCAATTCATTGTGGATATCTTTGTGAAATGAACGGATTTCATATTCAAGCCATTTTCTTAAAAAATGTTTTCGAGAACTTCCAACAGCAATCAAACAGTTTGCACTATCTAAAGCATTATCCAATTCTTTACTGTAATCTTTAGCATATGAAACTTCACTAAAATAGGTTTTTAGTTTCATTTCTCCTTTCACATGATTATAAACTTGGTATGCAAGGTCTTTGTCTGGTTCTGCAAATGAAATAAATACTTTATACTCACTAGATTCCTGATTTTTATATTCCCACAACTTTGCAGCACGTTCGAGAACACCACGTGCAACAGGACAGAGGTTGAAAGGTCGAATACAATTTTCCCATTCAGTTCTATCCCATTCTGGCAGTATCTCACAGATATATGGTATGAATTTATTTACAATTGTCTTTTTGAGAATATCTTCTCCTTCGAACTTTTCCCCATCATAGAAAAAGAAATCGGGGATGAACTCAGTAACACCTTCTGCCAGTAATTTTTTCATTCGATGAACTTCAAAGAGACCAACAGGTGCATTAATAAGTTGTCCATCAACAAGTTCTCCATTAAGAAAAATTGCATGGTCATCTAAATTAAGTTTAGCGACACGATCCACTTCTATTCCAAAATCTTCCCCACAAATGTTGATATAACATTCGTCTACTACTCGCAAATCATTCTCATTATATGTTATTTTCAAAGTATCTGGACCATTTAACCATTTGACTGGCATAAATAAGGTTTCATATTGGCTAATATCTCCCCAATCTGTGTCAATAAGTTTGGATTTCCACTTTTCCCTTGCAATCAGATGTTCTGGCATATCTATAGGGTTTTCGGATTTGGTATCAAAGATATATCTGAATTTTTTCTCACGATTTAGAATAAGAAGTTCTTCACGAAACTCTCTTTCAACGACAGCAAAAGGGTTTAATAATTCTGCAGATGTATCAGAACCACCATTTGTAAGATTCCATCCAATTGGAAATGTTTCACGATAAAGAAGAATAAAATATTCTTTATTTCCTAATTTCACAACAGGAAGTGTACCTCCACTTACATAACGAAACGGAAACTTTGCATCGTTAAATTCCAATTTGTTTTTGGTGGAGTAGAAAAATTCATTGAGTTCTTGGCTGTGCAAAAATACTTTTCTGTCAAAATCTTTTATTTTGTCTTTAATGTGTTTTTTCCCTTCTCGTGTCCAGATGCAGGGAGATTCATCATTGAAACTTACTTCACATGTAATTTTTTCAACATCTTTTTCAACATCACGTGTTAAAGTAAATTCTGATAAAAGAATTTGAATGAATTCATTCTCTGCTTCATGTAATGGTCGAACAAACCTTTTTGAATAATCTTCCATAGATAATATCTCCTTTTATAATTTATTTTTTAAAATATCTTTTAAAAGCCCAGTAGAAAATTCTTTCTTTATTTATTTAGGATACTGCCCATTAATACTATTTTAAGTATTATATTGAATGAATTTCCTGATTTTATTATTTTTTTTGATTCAACTAAGTCAAGTAAACAAAATATTTAATTTGGTTATAGGAGGCTGTTGCACAATTATTTTTGTTCAAGGAATACATAAATAAAAATTAATAATTTTTAAAAAAATTTGAATATATTAAATTTTGTTTAATTATAAATTAAAATTTTCAATTTTGTTCATCAAAATAAAATTGTGCAATGACCGCTATAGTAAAAATCTGTAATATTATACTCATTGAATAATAATTAATTCATATTTTTAGATTTATTTAAGTACTTTTCTTTAAATTTTATTCACATAAAAATACTATTGGATTAAATGAGGAATAAGTGTATAATTTAAATGAAAAGAATTTAGAAATGGTTTAGGATTTTTAATCAAATTCATTACATTTACAGTACATATAGAAAATGTCAAAAGTCAATAAACTTTTTCACAGTTTCTATTTTATATATTTAAATAAATATATATAAAAATGTATTAATAATATGTTTTGGTTCAATTATATTAAATAAACTAATTTCATAAACAATAAATAATATTTTTTAATATTCAAAAGATTAAAAGAAAGCTTTGTGGTATCAATGAACTGGGAAAAAGTAACAATATTCATTGAAAGTACTTTTAGTGATATGCATGGTGAAAGGGATTATTTAGTTAAAAATGTCTTTCCAGAACTTCGGGAATGGTGTGAAGAACGTAAACTTCATCTTGTAGATGTTGATTTAAGATGGGGTGTCACGGCTGAAAATGCCGAAAATAATAACACGATTAAGACGGTTTTAAATAATATAGACCAATGCAGACCTTTTTATCTTTGTTTATTGGGTCAAAAAAGGGGTTGGGTTCCAAATATTGAAGATATTAGCTTAGAGACTAAAATGACTTATCCTGAAATTGAAAATTTTATTAATGGTAAATCAATAACTGAATTTTCAATAGAACATGCTGTCCTAAACCCTTTGACAAAATTTAGAAATGGTCAAGAGATACCTTTACTTCCTGCTAAATATGCTTTGTTTTACTTTAGAGAAGATGACTATATAGATTATTTAAATGACAGCCAAAAATGTATATACACTAACCAATGTGAAAGCAACCCTGAAAAATCAGATTTTAAATTCAATAAATTTAAAGATAGGATAAAAAATAGTGAATTAGATTTCACTTATTATCAAGGAGTATGGGATGAAAATCACATTGTTCCTGAACTCGACCACATGGGAGAAAAAGTAGCCTTGGGAGGATTCACTAAATTTATCATGGAAGATGGTTCTCATTTTAAAGATACTATATTAAATCAATTGAAAGAAAAAATATCAATGGCTTTTCCAAAGAACATGGAAATTGAAAAAGTCACTAGCTTACAAAAAGAATTAGATCAACAAGACCATTTTAGAGAAATTAACATTCAAGGTTTTATACCAAATAAGAAACTCTTAAATGAACTTGATAGTTATTTAGAAAATGATGATAATAAATTATGTATTTTAACTTCAGAAGCAGGTTTTGGAAAAACTTCTCTTCTTGCATCTTTTACAACAAACTTAATGGAAAGAAATGATTTGAGAATTTTCACACGTTTTGCTGGTATTTCGAATAAAAGTGAAAATCAATATGATATTTGGAGAACAATTATTGAAGAATCAGCAGTTCACCTCCCAAAAGGTAAAGATAGTTTAGATGATTGGTTACCAAACTTTGAAGAACTACAAAAAAATATAGGAGAAGTTTTTGAAAATTTATCAAAAAATAAAAAAACCATTATTATCCTAGATGGTATTAATCAGCTTCATAATGGTTTAACTATGTTTAAATGGTTACCAAAAGAATTACCCAAGAATTTAAAGATTATATTAAGTTTGAAAGAAGATGAAGAAAGTCAAGAATTAATATCTATTTTTCAAGAACATATTACTCACTTTAGAATTAGAAATTTAGAATCTGATGAAGAAAAAAGAGTTATAATTAATAAATATTTGGAACAATTTCTTAAAGTTTTAGATGAGGAACAAATAGATATGATATGTAAAACTAAAGGTTCGGATAATCCTTTGCTTTTAAAGATATTGTTAAATGAACTTAAAGTTTTTGGACAAGTTGACAAATTAAATGAACAAATATCTAATTTCCCATCTAATCCAACTGATGCTTTCCAAAAAGTTCTGGATAGATTAGAAAATGAAAAGACATACACTAAAATAGACTCAAAAAAAATCGTGAAACTAATTTTTGGACTCATAGCAAATGCAAGATATGGATTATCAGAAAGTGAATTAGTAGAATGTATAAAAATTTGGCAAAAAGAAAATAATGACATTATTTTTGAAGTAAAAGATTTAATACAAACAATACAGTCGTATATCAGACAGCTTAGACCTTTTATGAAAATCTCCGAGGGTAAGTTTGATTTTTTATATGGCAGTTTTAAAATAGCTTCAATAAAAAAATATCAGGAAGATAATCTCAGATTTAATCAAACTTTATCAGATTATTTTTTACAACAAGCAGACCCTGATGCCAATTTAAGTTTTAAAGGAGAAAATATTAGGCATTTTAATGAACTCCCTTATCATTTGGTACAAGCAAACAACTTTCTACTTTTAGAAAAAATATTGTCGACGTATTTATGGATTAAAGGAAAAATAAGTTTATCAAGTATCTATGACACAATACGAGACTATGAACACCTTGAAAAAAGAAAAGAAAATCATCATATTAATTTAATAAAGAAAACTCTTGTGCTTTCTTCGCATATAGTGATGAAAGATAATAATAGCTTAGCTACTCAACTATGGGGTAGGTTGAAAAACATAGAAAATCATAAAATCAAAGAATTATTAATCGAAATAGAAAAATATACAAATTATCCTTGGTTTAAGCCTCACCATAATATGTCTTCTCCAAATGGACCATTAAAAACAGTACTAACTGATCATACCGACACAATACATGATGTTGAATTCTCCCCTGATGGAAAATATGTTGTTTCAACTTCAGAAGATGGTAGTATACGTGTTTGGGATTGGAATACAAAAGAAGAATTATCGAAGTTTGAAAGTGAACATGGATTTATCCATTCAAAATTTTCTCCCGAGGGTAAATACATTGTCTCTGGTTCTATAGATGGAGGTGTTCATGTTTTTGATTGGGAAAGACAAAGTGAAATAATTGTTCTTAAAGGACATACATTGAAAGTTAATTGTGTGTGTTTTTCTCCTGAGGGTAAATATATTGTTTCTGGTTGTGAAAGTGGCAGGGTTAGTGTTTGGGACTGGAATAACAATCAAGAAATAGTTAGATTAATAGGACACACAAATTCTGTCAGTAGTGTAGATTTTTCTCCTGATGGAAATTTTATAGTATCTGGTTCGGTTCATTGTAATACTCGCATTTGGGATTGGAAAAATAAGAAAGAAGTAATAAAATTTAAAGGAAAGGGAAATAGTGTAAATAGTGTTGGGTTTTCTCCTGGGGGCAGATATATTTTTTCAAATTCCTCTGATACAACGATTAGTATATGGGATTGGGAAAAAAATATAAAAATGAGGGATTTTAATCATGAAGATCGTGTAAATAGTGTTAAATTTTCTCCTAATGGTAAATATATTGTTTCAGGATTAAAAGATAGTTTTATCTGTATTTGGGATTGGAGAAATAAAAAGGAAATAAATAGACTTATTGGACATAAGTTAGGTGTCAATGCTGTTAATTTTTCTCCAGACAGTAAATATATTGTTTCAGGTTCAGTCGATGAATCTATTAGAGTATGGGAGTGGGAAAAAAAAGAAAATGAAGAAATAAATCATATTAGACATTTTACAAATGTAAATTGTGTTGATTTTTCTCCAGATGAGAGGTATTTTGTTTCAGGATCAAGAGACAAAACTATCCGTGTTTTTGATTGGAAAAGAAAAAAAGAATTAGTTAAACTCATAGGACATAGTAAAGGAATATACAGTGTAGAATTCTCTCCTGATGGAAAATACATTGTTTCAGGTTCGTGGGACGGTTCTATTCGTATTTGGGATTGGAAAAATCTTGAAGAATTAGTATTCTTAGAGACTTCTGATTGGGTTAATAGTGTAACTTTTTCTCCTGATGGCAATTTGGTAGTTTCTGGAACAAAAGACAATATCATTCGTATTTGGGACTGGAAAAACCAGAAAGAATTAGCAAAGTATGAGGGACACTCTGGTTCTGTGGAGATTGTTTGTTTTTCACATGATGGGGAGTATGTATTTTCAAGTTCGTTAGATGGTAGTATTCGTATTTGGGACTGGCAAAATCAGAAAATATTTGTTAAAAGAGAGGAACAAGCAAATAATATTAATTTTGCAGGATTTTCTCCTAATAGTAATTATTTTGCTATTGGTTATGAGGATGGTCGAGTTCACATTTGGGATTGGAATAGTAATGAGGAAATATCTAAACTTGAAGGACATAAAAGCCCTATAAATAATATTTCTTTTTTTTCTGATGAAATGTATTTGGTTACAAGCTCAAATGATGGTACAATAGGTTTTTGGGACTGGAAAAATAGAAAATTGTTATATTCTATTGACTCCGAAGAATTAATCTTATTTTCATCTATTTCAAAGAATAATGATAAAATAGTGGCTGGAACAGAATCTGGTCTAATATTAATGTATTCTATTGAAAATTCACCAGATTCAGCAGAAATTTTTTATCCTTCAACTGATATGGTCAATTCTCTTTCTTATTTAGACTTTTCTCAAATTGATCTACATAAAGATGAAGAATTAGTATTTATGGATGAAGAAATTGATGATGATTTAGATTATGATGTTTTTATAAGTTGGAATAATGCAGATGAGGATATTGCAGATTATATATATGAGTGTTTAAGAAATAATGATATAAAACCTTGGATTTCATCTAAAAATATTCCTGGAGGTGTTGCGTTTCGACGTCAAATTATGAAAGCTATTAGAAAATCAAAAGTAGGTGTTTATATTTATTCTAAAAATTCTCAAGATTCCCCATATTGTATACTTGAAATTGATCATTTGTTTAGTAATAAAAAGAGCATAATACCTTATAAAATTGGAAAATTCAAAGTTTCTGAAGATATTGAATTTTATTTACCTAGTATGCAGTGCATTCAATCTTATCCTAACCCAAAAGAGAAAATTCATAAGTTAATTCATGATGTTTTTAAATTGTTAAATAATTTTGACGATAATTCAAAAATGACTATAGGAACAACACCCTCAAAAACAAAAACAACCTGTAAACTTTCTGAAAATGAGGAACAGAGTGAAAATAAAAAAATTTCAGATTTTAACAATTTAAATGAAACGGTTGAAGATTTAGCTCAAGCAATTCATGAACACAGTAATAAAACTAAACATGATAATGGATTAGTAATAGACTTTCCTTTTTTTGATGATTTATCTGAAAAATCCCAAAATTATTATATTTTTGAAGCTAAATGGATTTTAAGAATGTTAAAAAAGATTGATTGCAAATTAACTTCACGTTTGGATAGTAAAGAGGAAATTTTATTTGATAAAGATACTGTGGAATATTTAGCTAAACTAAATCATGGAAAATGGGTAAATGATACTAAAAATTTGGAATTATTTTTTAATAAGTCAAACTTACAAATAAAAAAAGACATTCATGTGGTTCCTTGGTATGCTTTAGATGATAACATTAAAGAATATGATAAGGAGTACATAAGAAGTATTTCTAAACTCGTGGCGATTATCCATAAAAAAATTGTTAAAATTGAATAAGTGGTCTGTTAATTATGAAATGGAAAAGAGCTACAATATTCATAAGTAGCACATTTAACGACATGCATGGTGAAAGGGATTACTTAGTTAAAAATGTTTTTCCAGAACTTAGGGATTGGTGTGAAGAGAGGAAAAATCGTCATGTTGATTTAAGATGGGGAGTAACAACAGAAGGCACTGAAATGCAAACACAGTAAATATATCTAAATAAGGCACTGCCAAATTTCAATGGTTTCGGGCATTAGACTTTTGTGAAAAAATCGTTAAATTTACTCTCACTTACAATTTACAGATCTTTTGAATTGTTCCAACCAGTTGATTTTGGCAGTGCCGATAATATTGTGCTATTTTAATTAAAATTTAAAATTAATTTTAAAAAAAAATAATAAATAAACCATTAAAATCACACAAATTATTATAATTATTTACCATGTAATATTAAAAATTATTATGAGGTAGAATTTTGACACTATTAAAATAAAAGTGAAATTAAACTCTTTCTTCATGTAGAAATAGGATGAAATAGCATTATAAATAATTCCACCCCCTATAATCTAATCGTGGAGGATATAAAATACGTAGATTAAAATCTCCGTTCTTCAATAATTAGTGAAATAATTGGTTTAATTATTTTTTCCTAGTGTATAGGATGTTTTCACTAAAAAACCTATAGCTAAACCTATTGAATCTGACATTATCAAAATTTTACATTTTTGTTAGTGAAAAATAGAATTATACCAGAATCTCGTATTAAAGTAAAATGTTTAAAGAGTATATAAGTAAAAAAAAATGAAAGGAATAAACGCTATTATAACTTACTAAAAAATAGCCATGAGCTGTTGTTAAAAGTTGCATAATAAATAGTGAATTGTAAATTTATTTTATAAAAAATCATTTAGAAAAATAATATCTCTTTAAAATTCTTTAATTATTAAATTAAATAATGATTTTCATTAAAATAAGATATTAAATATTTTAATAATATTCTTTATGAAAATAATTTAAATAAGAATTTTTATTTATAAATAAAGTAATTTAAGTAAATTTATAATACTAAAAATTCCATTAATTTATTCAAAAGAAAAAAATTACAAAACACTATAGCTATCAACTTGAGAGAATGGTTATTTTTTATATTTAAATTCAAATCTATGGTTTAAATTCAAGAAAATTGGATTTATTGAAGTATACTAAATAATAGCTGGAGGTGTGAAAAATTTTGTCAAAAATCACTTTGTATGATGATTTACAGGATAAATATTTTTTTAAAAACTTTATGGAGGATACGAATAATTGATTTTTTGGATTCTTCAGTAATGAAAAAAATAATGCTAAAAAAGCTAAATAATCTATATAACCTAGAAAAAATAGCTATTTATCAAACAGCTGCTTTTTATGTTTTTTTTAATTAAATAATGTTCTATTAAAGTAGGAAGTTTAATGAATATATATTCTACGAATAATTTATAATTTATTATATATTTTTTCATAAGAATTAAATTTATAAAAATGAATTTTTGAGTTGGTTTAATGTTAAATGAAGTTTTTTATAAAAATAAGAGAAAAATATTGATTTTTGTTTCGATATTTTTAATGGTTGCTGTAGTTATTGGTACAGTAGAAACCGTTAATGCCTATAGTGTCAGTTATTATGTATCAGGGAATAAATTGACCGTGAATTTTAATCCAGATTCTACAGCAATTTCAGGTCAGGAAAATAGCTATAATTCATCTATAAAGTTAGGTGATGGGAAAACTATTAATTTAAAAGTCAATGATTATTATACCTCAAGTCGTGTAACAGGTACTTACAGTTTTGGGTATTTTTTCCCAACAAGAGACAGTAGTGCCTCAGTCACAATAAATACATCTGCAAACACTCCAAAAATGAAAAGTGTTGAGTATAACTGGAAAAAAGATGGATTAACTTCTTGGTCAAGTACTATGGGATCTAGTCGATGGTCATCTGATGGAAAAGATGATTTGTCCTCAGATGAATCTCATAACTATTATATCCGTACTACTGCACCATCTAGAGGATCTTGGATAAAGATAAATAGATTAACAATAACTTTTGATAAAAATATTGAAACTAGTTCATCTTCCTCAAGTAATAAAGCAGATCTTAAAATAGCTAAAGTATCTAAAAAAGGCAACACTCATACTGTCTTTATAAAGAATAGTGGTAAGAAAGCTGCTGCTAAGAGTGTTTTAGGTGTTTATGATGGTAAAACATTGATTAAAAAAGTTAATGTTAAGGCAATAGCTAAAGGTAAAACTGTTCAAGTTAAAGTCCCTCTAGCTGCAAAATACAAAAATAAAATCAAAACTTTCAAAGCAGATTATAATAACAAAATTAAAGAAAGTAATGAGAAAAATAATGATAAAAAAGCTAAATGATAAAATAAAAATTATTTCAAATAAAATAGCTATGGAATTTTAAAGTTTTATAACTATTTAAATAATTTTTTTTTTAAAAAATTTGTTTTATTTTATAAAAAAGAGATTAAAGGTAATCAATATTAAAAGGTGTTGAAAAATGATGAATAAAAAAATTTTAGCCGTTATAGCTATTGTTGTTGCTATTGGAGTAGTAGCTATAGGTTATCTTATTTATAATGAAACTCCAGAAGGCACTTTCAGAGTTTCTGGAGTAATACTCAATATTCCAGAAGGATATACAGTGAAAAAAGAAGGAGAAGGTTATGCAACATTAATCAAAGATGATAAGCAAATTATTATTTATGAAGTAGAAGGAGTTTCAGAAACAGTCTTGCAATATATGGAAAGCAGTGGTGATTTGTCCCTAGCATATTCTAGTGACGGTCCTATTAAGGCACTAATTTCTGTTACAGATGCAGGTAATGCCACATATTTACCCGGAGGTACGGAAAAAGTGGATAATAAAGAGATAGTCTTTTACTTCCAAGAAGGAATAGCTAATAGTGAAAAACTAAAAAATATCATAGTTGAGAGGAATAAACAATAATTATTATAAAACATTCCTTCTTATTTTTTTTAACTAATTATAGTCATGAAAATAAAATTTTTAAGTAATGATAATTTTAAAATTATTATATTAATCTATTTTATTGATTTAAAGAATTAAAATTTATATTTTATTAATCATGATAATATCCATTATAATTTTAAAAATTAAAAGAAATAAAAAATGATTTTTTAAAAATAAATTAATATTATTCAGATTATTAATTAAAATGTTTTCTTTCAAGAATATAAATATAATAAATATTAAAAATGATTTATAATAATTATTAATGATTAATTTTATAAAAATAAACAAGATTATAATCTTTAGCTATTAATAATTGATTTTAAGCAAAATTTAAAAATTTTAAAAATCCAATTATTTATAAAAAAAAGATTATTTTTACAAAACACTAAAATTACAAATTTATAAATAAGCATGCTTTTAAAATTTCATTACAATAATAAAAATAATAAAACTATTTATTTTTAAAATTCACAATAATTCACAATATCTATTAAAACTCTTAAAAATTGGATCCTCATATTTATTCATCAAAAAAACTAAAATTAAAAAATTTAAAATTAAAAAATCTAAAGCTAAAAAATTTAAAACTAAAAAAACTAAAACTAATATAAAAAAATATTGAAAGTGATTTAATGTTAGCTATTCAAGTTCCATTGGTAGGTATTAATGAACTAAAAAAAATACTAATGGAAAAAAGGTTTATAAACAAAAAATATAAGATTTCAAGTGAAAATAGCTATGGCTACATTCCAATAAATATAAAAAAAGAAAAAATAGCTGAATTTCCTTTAAAAGATATTGAAAATGAATTAAATAATAAATTAATTAATAATAAAATAATTAATCATGAAAAAAATAAAAAAAGTCAAGCTGAAAAAATAGCTATTGAAATTATTGAAAAAGATTTGGAAAAGCTTAAAAAAAGTCCTAAAAGTATTAGTGAACATCTCAAAGGGAAACTAAATAGTGAGGAAATTGAAGATTTAAAAAAATCATTTGATATTATTGGAGATGTGGTTATCCTTGAAATTCCTGAAAATTTAGAAAAATATAAAGCTATGATTGGAAAAGCTACATTAAATTTCACTAAAAGAAAAGCTATTTTCATGAAAAAAAGTGCAATTAAAGGAATAACCAGAACAAGAGAAATAAAACATGTTGCAGGGGAAGAAATTTCAGAAACCATTCACAAAGAACATGGAGTAAGACTGAAACTTGATTTAAAAGATGTTTATTTTTCTCCAAGATTAGCTACTGAAAGACTTAGAGTAGCTGAACAAGTACACAGCAATGAGCTAATACTAGACATGTTTGCGGGAGTTGGTCCATTTCCAATATTAATAGCTAAAAATAAAACAGTGAAAATATTTGCCGTTGATATTAACCCTTCAGCTATTGAATATATGAAAGAAAACATCTATTTAAACAAATTAAAAGGAGAAATTATTCCAATTCTTGGAGATATAAATGAAGTAGCTAAAGAAAGTTTTGGAAAAAAAGGACTTAAATTTGATAGGATTATTATGAATCTTCCAGGAACTTCTTTTGAATTTTTAGATTTAGCTATTTCTTTAATAAAAAACAATGGTATATTACACTATTATGAATTTTCAGATGGTTATAGTCAAGCTACTCAGAGAATTGAAAAAATAGCTAATGATTATGGAATGATTAGTAAAGTTTTAGCTAGTCGAAAAGTAAAATCAAGTAGTCCTGGAACATGGCACATTGTTGTTGATGTGAAACTAGTAAAAAAGGATGAAATACAATAAAAGGTTAGAAAAACTTAAATTTCAAAGAATAAATATGTTTAAGAGTTAAAACCTTAAAATAAAAAAATATTTCATTGTGAGTATAAATATTATATGTCCTTAACAAAAACAAATAATAGCTATTGATTAAAAAATAGATATCTTATTTATGAATTATAAAAATTAACTGATGAAAAGATTTTAATAGGGGAATAGTCTTTTTAAGTTTCAATTTTCATTATGATAGAGAGCATTAGCTAATCTGTTGAAATTATGAGAAAAAAAGAATATAGGAACAAAGAACCAAGATAATAATTATCTTGATTCTAACCCATAATGTTTACCATTACTTTTTTTTATATGTGATAACTAGTATATAAACTTTAAAGCTAATGAAAAATATAATACTAGTTGTACGTTGGATTTTAAAATATAGGAACAGATTTTTTATTAACTGAATGATGTATTTATCACCTTTCGGAAGATAACTAACGCCCATAATGTTTACCAAAAATATTGGGCAGTTTTTTATTTTTACTAAGGTCTGGAGTGGAAATAGATATTTATTATTCATTATCTCTATTTTTACTGATAATAAGATAAATTAGAAAATTATGGGAATTGTTATTTTATATTATGTTTGAAGATAAATGTAGAAAATTATTAGGAATTGTTATGTTATATTATGTTTGAGGATAAATGTAGAAAATTATAGGAATTGTTATTTAAATTATGCTAAATATGATATGATAGGATAAGAGGAGTTAAATAATGGATCAAGTTATACCTGAAAATATTAAATTTAGAATAAAAAATTTTGGACCTATTTGTAATGGGGATTTAGAAACAAATAATTTTACAATTTTCATAGGACCTAATAATTCAGGAAAATCTTATGCTTCATTATTAATTTCTGCAATAGCAAGTTATTCTAATAGTATGCACGAAAAACTCAAATCTTCAGATTTTCGTTATCATGATGAATTATTCTCTTCTTTAGAAAAAAATTATAACTCTCTCTTGAAAGAAATATATAATGATGTTTATGAGTATGTTAAGGAAAATCCTCATTTTGAAAAACCTTTTTTATTAAATAAAGAAAATATAAATATTATTTTTAAAAAAATTATTTGGCCATTATATTCTAAAGTTTTTTCCATGGAACTTGAATTAATGATATCCCCAAGTGACATTAAAGATTTAGTAATGAAAAATACTAATAATTTTGAAATTGAGTATGAAAATCTTGTTATTAAAAATAGTAAAAATTCTATTATTTTACTAAAATCTGATATTTCTGTGAAAGAAACATTTTTTGCAGTATCCTCTGTGGACATAGATTCCGTTAACAGCCATATGATACAAAGTAAAGTGACAAATGAAAATTTTATTTTTAAAATAAATTATCCAATTTTTGCTTCAAAAATTTTTAGTGAAAGTAATATTGATGATTCTGATAATTCGAAAGTTGATATCCTATTTAAAATTATTGTAGCTAATAGTGAAGTTATGTTGATTAATTTTCTTTTTGGTCAAAATACGTATTATATGCCAGTTGGAAAAACTGAAGTAATGCATAATTTTTTAAAGATTATTTCACAATCACTAAAGAATGAATATCATGGATACTCTCAATCCCAAAAAAAACTTGCTGGAGATATAGTAGACATTAATAAGAATCTCAAAAGAGATTATTTTAAACTGGCAACTGAGCTTGAAAATGAAATTTTCAATGGAGAGATATCAATTGAAATTGATGAGGATATTCCTAATGTGTTTTATAAAAGAGAAGATGGTCTTAAAATTTCAACTAAACAAGCATCGTCTTCAATTGCTGAATTAGGACCTATAATATTATATTTAAAACATATTTTACGTTCAGGAGATCTTTTAATCATTGAAGAGCCAGAATCACATTTAAATCCTAAAAATCAAGAAATATTCATCAAATATTTAGTTAAAGCTATGAATAATGGTTTAAAAGTCTTGATAACAACACATAGTGATTATATATTAGAAAAAGTTAACAATTTTATCAAATTAAACAATATTGCTGATAATGCAAATAAAAAGAAAATAATGAATAACTGGAATTACGATGAGGATTGTTTATTAGATTCTGATAAAATTAATGTATATTCTTTTAAAAAAACAGGAGAATATTCATTTGAACCTAAAAAATTAAATATTTCCAAGTTAGGAATTGAAGAATCAGATTTTGAAGAAATTAATAAAAGGTTATATGATGAATCTGATGATATATTGGATGAATTACTGGAATGATTCTTATGACCATTGTCAATCCAGCTTTAATAATTAAAGAACATTAAAAGACCTAAGTATGATGGTTGTAATTGTTTTCATGAAAGTAGGTGCAATGAAAATAGATGTGAGGTTTCAGGAGCAACAACTAGATCTTTCATTATTTTAAATGGAGATGAAATTAAAATTCCTCATAATCCTAATGAGGATTCTGCTGATTGCATATTTATTAAACATAATTTCAGGAATGAAAAGGTTAAAATTATCATTGTTGAATTAAAAAGCTCTAGATGTAAATTAGAGAAATTAAAACGTAAGTTCCAATATACTGGTTTAAGGATATTAAATGCTTTTAAAGAAAATGATTTAGATGAACCTATCATTAAATTTGTGTTGTTAGGTAAATTAGAAAGCCATGCAAGAAAAGTAAAAAATTATGATTTGATTCGAATAGGATCCAAGTCAAGACCATTTAAGGTTAAAAATTGTGTAATTCATATAAATGAACTTTTTTAGTTGTAATAAATTGATTAATATCTAATATTTCTGTAAAAACTATAAATCATGTGATTTAGCAGATAATTTAAAATTTAAACCAAATTAAATTCTTTTTTTCAACTTTAAATCATGTGATTTAGTAGTTAATTTGGAATTTAAACCAAATTAAATTCTTTTTTTCAACTTTAAATCATGTGATTTAGTAGTTAATTTGGAATTTAAACCAAATTAAATTCTTTTTTTCAACTATAAATTATGTGATTTAGTAGTTAATTTGGAATTTAAACCAAATTAAATTCTTTTTTTTCAACTTTAAATCATGTGATTTAGCAGTTAATTTGGAATTTAAACCAAATTAAATTCTTTTTTGTCACTGTAGAAATCTTTATTTTTATAGTGCTAAATTAATAGTTGTACAAACATTCTCATTATTGTGATTTTAATTGTTGAAAAAAGCTTTGAAATTCTTCAGGATTAATAATTCCTTTTTCAGTGATAATCCCTGTAATTAAATCTTTTGGAACAATGTCAAAAGCAGGATTAATAACTTCGGTTCCTTTTGGACAAATTCTAGTTCCCCCATAATGAGTTACCTCTTCTGAACCTCTTTCTTCTATCTCTGCATCATAAATAGAAATATCAAAATCAAATGTGCTTAATGGTGCAGCTACATAGAAAGGAATCTGAAATCGTTTTGCAGCTAATGCTACCAAAAGTGAGCCAATTTTATTAGCTATTCCATCACTAGCTACTCTATCTGCTCCAATAATGACTTTATCAATCTTTCCTTGCTGCATTAAGTATCCACTAGCTACATCTGGAATAAGCTTTACTGGAATATTTTCTTCTTGCATTTCCCAAACACTAAGTCTTGCACCTTGACCTAATGGTCGAGTTTCATCGCAAATAACATTTATATCTTTTCCTTGGTGAAATGCTGATCTTACAACACCTAAAGCAGTTCCATAATCAACACAAGCAAGAGCACCAGCATTACAATGTGTTAAAATTGTATCTCCATCGTTTATGATTTCGCTCCCATGTCTGCCAATAGCTAAGTTAGTTTCAATATCTTCCTTATACATTGTTAACGCTTCTTGAACAGGATCATTTGATGTTAATACTCTATCAACTGCCCAAAATAAGTTAATAGCTGTTGGCCTTGAAGATTTTATTTCTTCAGCTACTATTTCTAAATTTTCATCTTTTAGGTGAGCTAATACCATACCAAAAGCTGCAGCTACTCCAATAGCTGGTGCACCACGAACAACCATTGTTTTAATAGCTATTATTACATCTTTATAGCTATTACATGTAAAAAAAGTTACCTCATCAGGTAACTTTGTCTGATCAATAAGGATAAGTTTATTATCTTTCCATTCCATTGTTTTCATAAGATTCACTTTAATCACTTCTAATAAAAAAGATTTACTTAAGCTATAATCCCTTTTTTCAAGAAGTTTATTTTTTATTATATCAATTTTTGTACTTTCTTCAGGTTTTATCTTGAATTGAACAGAAACACGTTTTTTTTTTAAAAATCTAAATTGTTATTAGAAAAATCATCAATAACATATCTTATTAAAACTGCTTTGTTAAATTGGAATTATTTTCTTTATTTAAATTTTCAACAAATCTTTTTAACTCAAGATTTACATTCTATTTTAACCTAAAACTCATTCCAACAGAATTATTCATAAAAAACTCTTTTTTGTTCCATCTTATTTATCCCACATCCTGTTTAAACCTTTCTTTCAATAATTAAATTTTTTTATAAATATTACTTCTTTTGCCTATGTTTATTATTTCAATTTGATGTAGATTTTCATTTATAATGAAAAAAATCCTATAATCTTTTTTTCTTATCTTTCTTTCTTTTTTCTTCCCACTTTTCAGTATTTCAGATGCATAAGGGTTTTTTGAAAGTTCTTTAATACTATCTAATAAAAATTTTAAATTTATTTTGTCTTTTTTACTTAATTTGATTAAATATTTATCTGATTTTCTATTGAAAACAATTTCATAACCCATATCTTTTTTCAAGATCATCAACATCCACTTTTATTCCTTTCCCTGCCGCTATTTCTGCTCTTCCCTCCTCTATATCTTTCATTAACTCTTCTTTGGTTTGCCCTAATTCAAATGCAAGGATTTCAAAATCTTCATCTGTTTCAAGAGTATCTATATTTCCACATTCATCTGCAACATACATTATTTCTTTTTTCTTACTGGCTATTTCTGTTTTTTTGGATATTGTTGTCATTTTTTATTTCCTTTTTTTTATAAATATTATATTTTTTAAATTAGTTATATTTTTTTTTTTTTTTTTTTTTTTTTTTTTTTTTTTTTTTTAAAAGGTTTTTTAAAAAAAATAAAATTTAAATTTAAAAAAAAAAA
>WRMT01000005.1 GCA_009777005.1 Methanobrevibacter sp.
TTTTTAATTAATGATAATTTTTAAAAATCTTTAAATTCAATTATTTTTAAATTTAATTTAATATATTTTTTATTTTTCTAATAATAAAATTATTAATATTTATTTTTAAAATTAAAACTATTATTAATATATTCATTAGAAATAAAGTGATATTTTAATAAAAGATTAATTACAATTCTTCCTTTCATGACTATAAACTATTTTAAATAAGATAAAATATTGTTAAATACAGAAATGACCATTAAACTTTTATTTTAAATCATCTTTAGATTATCCCTTATTTTCAGCTTCTTTTTCTAAACATGATTCCATTATTTCTTTAAATTCATCAACAGGAATACATTTTTCTTTTTCAAGAGAAACTTCTTTTGGATTTTTCAAAGCATCAGAAACATGTCCTAATAGTTTAAACTCTTTTTCCATTTGATGAAAACCTTCACGAGGACCTTTTCTATGACCTCTACATCTTCTTGGGTCTCCTGGTGGAAAACCTCTATCTTTAGTAAATAGATTATACGGATCTAGCTTTCGAACTTCTTTAATAGCTTCCATCACATCTTTTTCTTTTCCACTGACCATAGCTCCATAGCATGTTTGTTTGATTGTAAGAGGTAATCCTAAAAGGTGCATATGGTTTACAATCTCACTTTCACTTACATCAGCTTTTGGACCTAAAATAATCATTCTTGTTGCAACTTCAGGATCCATATCTTCTCTACCAAGATTTGGATTGATACATACATTTTCAACCATAATCATCCCTTTCTACCAAATCAATCATAATATTGACATTAGCTATAATATAAAATAAAAGATACTAATAGCTATTCTTTAAATTAATCATTTATTCGACTATTCTATGAATCAACAATTAGTCCAAATTTTAAATGTAATAAGTTTAATTAAATTTTATATAAAATTTCAAGTTTAAAAACCTCAAATATCTTATGATAAATTAATAAAAGTTTTAAAAACATCTAAACCACATGATATAATTAATAAAAGTTTTAAAAACATCTAACACCACAGGATATAATTGATAAAAGTTTTAAAAAAATTTCAATGAAGTTCCATTCTCAATCTTTTCTAGCTATTAAATGATTATTTTTCATCTATTTGAATATACAATAAACTTCCTTCCTCAAGTTTTTCAAAAATTTTTAAATCATTTTTTATCTTTCCAACAATGTTGGTTGATTCGAAAGGTTCTCCAGTTGGACCAAATTCATTATTATTTTCAAATCTGACTCCTATTAAACCAACATTCTTCTTTGACATGTTGGTAATTCCAATAAATCCAGATTCAGCAGTTGTTTTTGGAGGATTTTCAGGAATTAATCCTTTAGCTTCATTTGAATCTCCTTCAAACATGATAATTTTCATTCCAGGAAATGCAAAATGAACTTTTAAAGCACCTACTGGCTTTTCAATTAAACCAGAAATTTTTTTCAAGTACCATGAAGAACGTGGAGCTTCTTTATCAAAAATATCGATTAAGTTTAACTCTTCTTTTTTTATGCCTTTTGTTTTAACCGAACCATTTTTTATAATATCCAAGGTGAATTCAGGTTCTTGATTTACTATAAATGCATCATCTTCTAAAATGCCTTCTCTTTCATGTTCAATTCCAAAAGATTTTAAATAATCAGTAGCTTCTTTTTGAGACATGGCTAATGTCATGATTCTTTCAGGATTACTTTTAACAGTTATAATATCTCCAGAATTAGCTATATCTAATATTTCCATTCCTTTTTCAACATAAGCTACATTTGTATGTGCTGGAGAATTAACCCTATCTTCTCTATAGACATAAATATTACCAATGCCTTTTCCAGTATTTCTTATGGTGACGGTTCCTCTTTTTCGAATGGTTAAATCTTCAGAGGGTTTTCCTAATCCTTTAAGAGCATAAAATCCGAGAAATGAGTTTGATTCATAATCAACTTTAATTGTTTCCTTTTCAATTAAAGAAAAAAACTGCTCTGCAGATTGAGGAGAATTGTTATTAGGTTTAAATAAAACATAGGTGAAAATATGATTTCCTTCTTCTAAAGTTGTGTTTAAATCAGATACACCTGCACTATCAGTTACACTACTTCTTTCAATTATTCCTTCAATTGATAAAATACTATCATCATCATTTAAAAGCCGTAATGTTCTTCTTCCACCAACAACTTTAGCAAATTTCCCTTCATTATGATTTGGAACTCCATAAACACCGGAATGATCTTCTTTTGCAAAAATTAAATGAGTGGATTCATTACTAAATCCTGAAAGACTTAAAATAACATCTCCATCTTTATAGCTATGTTCATCCATGGTAGGTTCAAAATCAGTTGTTATTGGACCAATAGCTACTTCGTTAGAGGAGGTCCATCTAATAGAAAGGTTTTCAAACTTTTTATATTCACTTTTCCATGAATTTACTAATGGTTCTGCTTCTTTTTTATCACTCATTTCTATTATTATGCTGCCTTTTGGAGTTTTCAACTTGAATTTATTGATATTTTTTTCAAATTCTTTCTTTCCTTTGATATGGCAAATAATACTTCCAGGATTATAAGGAGCATTAGCTAATTCTATTGCTTCTTTTATAGTAGATCCATCAGGTAGATCTAGATCTTCTCCATTAATTTTTATTAACATGGAATCCCTCAAATAGCTATTGTGAATATTTTAAATGGTTTATACTATAATTATTCTTTAGTCTAATAAATATGTTTTTTTGAAATATTTTCATTGATTAGAAAATTATGGTAATTAATATTTAAAATTTAATTTATTAACTGGTTTATAAATTTTTATCTTTTAAAATTTAGTTTATGAACTGGTTTATAAATTTTTATCTTTTAAAATTTAGTTTATGAACTGGTTTATAAATTTTTATCTTTTAAAATTTAATTTATTAGCAAGTTTACAAATTATTGTCATTAAAATTTAATTTACTAATTATAGTCACTTAATATTTTATATTAATAATATCATTTAATAAATTATTGATTTATAAAAAAATATTAATTTCATAAAATAATTTATTACAATTAAATCAATTAAAAGTTTATGAATTTATAAATAAACCTTGAATAATGTTTAACAAAAAATATTGATAATTATTTAGTTTTAAGAACTGGATTTTTGTTTTGATCAAAAAGAACCATTTTTTCATCTTTATAATTTAAATAAAGCTTTTTTTCACCGATGACTTCTCCAACAACAGAAGATGTGATTGATACTTCTTCAAGTAATTTGATTAGCTCTTCTACATTTTCTTCCTTAGCTGTTAAGACAAAACCAGCACCAGGATATGATTTAAGCCATTCATCCCAAGAAACATTTGTATTTCTTGGAATTTTTTCAAGTTCAACAGATGCTCCAACATTTGATGATTCAAGTAACATTTCCAAGGTTCCCAGTGTTCCAGGATTACTTATATCCTTTCCTCCAGTAGCTAATCCTTTTTCAGCTATTTTTTCCATAGTAGCTATTTGATCTTGAACGATTTTTTCATCTTTTAAATAAGTTGTATCCCAGTTAAGAGCAAATTTAGGGTGTTGTCTTCCATCTAAATCAATAGCTACTATAACTTTATCACCAATACTTGCTCCAAAGCTAGTTATTATCTTATTTTTTTTAGCTATTCCAACGATGGCAACATCTAATGCATTATAATTTGTATCTGGATGAAAATGACCACCAACCATTGGTACATTGAATTTACGACATCCCTCTTTAATTCCATTTATAAGGTCATTAGCTATTTTATCATCATTAATGGATAGGATATTAACCATAGCTATTGGTTTCCCACCCATAGCTGCGATATCATTCACATTGACAAGAATTGAACAATATCCTGCCCAGTAAGGGTCGGCATCCATTAATTTTCCCCATATCCCATCAGCTGCAAATAATATTAGGTTATCATTTCCAATATCAATAGCTGATGCATCGTCTCCAAAGTCAAGAAGAACTTCACCAGATATGTTATAAACATCTTTTAGTTTATCTGTTATATTTTCAATAGATTCTTTTCTTAATACTCCTTCAAAATTTTGAAGTGAATTAACAAGTTCAGCGAGTTCCAAAGCTACACCTCAGATTAAATAAAAAATTTTTATCTTTAATCTTTTATTTTATGATTAAAACAATATTATTTGTCATGAAAGAATTATTATAATTTTAAATAAGTATGTTCTTTTATTTTATGATTAAAACAAAATAATTTAGCATGAAAAAATCTATTATAATTTTTAATAAGTTAAATCATCTATTTCATAGTTAAAAACAATATTATTATCTATAAAGAAATTATGATAAATTTAATCTTTTATCTTATATTTAAAAGTTATACTATTTAATATATTTAAAATCTGATTTTTAAAATCTTCAATCTTTTCAACTTTTAAATCATTCTTATTTAAAAGATTATTATGTTCCATATTTAAATCGATTTTTATCATATTTTTTGAATTAAATAACTTTTTAAAAATTATTTCTCCTGCTATATCATCTAAACCAGATTCTAATTCAATTATTGTAGAATCTTCGGCTTTGAATCCTTTTTCAACGACTTTATCTAAATCTCCATCAGTTATTCCAATGACGGGAATACTAAATCTAAAAAGAATATCTGAAGCTACGAGAGTTGTATCATCTCCAATTGTTACAACTAAATCAGTGTTTTTTAGGTTGTATATATCTTCAGCTGCATGATCAAGGAAAGCTATTTTTAAGTAATTTTTATTTAAGTCATTATTAATCTGGAGATTTGACTCATTATCATTAGCTATTATTCGAGGTTTTGGAGCTGATTTTCTTAAAAGTCCAGTTTTAACAATAGCTTTATCAATGTCAACTTTTCCTAATTTTTCAATTCCATGAGTTTTAATTGTTCCTCCGAGGATATCGGTTATTTTTCCATTTTTAGCTATTATTGATAAATTTTCACCATTAGACCTTCCAATAACCACACCATTTAGGAAAATATTTTCATTTGGACTTACACCATGAATATTTCTTACTTTTTTGGTTTTTTCAAATGGATGAGAATTTTCAATAGCTAACTTTTCCTCAGATATGTCTCCTTCAAATTGAAAAAAATCCTCTTTAGCTATTTTATCAGATGATTTGTTAATCCAATTAGCTAATTCTTTTGAAAAATACTTTTTTATAATTGTTTCAGGTTTTAAAACCTTTAAATCTAAAGCATTAGCTATTTTATAAGTTAAATCACTTGATTTTTGACTCCATTCAATTACACTGCCATCCTCTTCTCCTGGTCTTTCAATCTGAATAAATGTAATATCATCTAGAGATTTGTCATTTGAAAAATTATTTTTATTATTATAATTATTTAAATTATTATTTTTAGCAAGATTATTTTTTAAATTATTATTATAATCATTATTATTATTATAATCATTATTATTGATATTATAATCGTTATTTTTATCAAAATCAATATTTAAAGATTTAAAATAATTTTTTTCATATTCAAAAGATAAAAATGAATTTTTAAAAACTTTAAACCCAAAAGTATGTCCTGTAACTGATGATTTACCATAATTTAATAAAAAAATCACATCTTCCTCTTCTTGTTTAAATAACTTTACAGATTCACTTGGTAAAAGTTTTGAAGATATATCAATTGTATTTTCAAGAGAAGCATCAATGACGGCAGTTCGCCCCATTGTTCCACCTAATCTACATTTAACTTCTCCAAATTTCTTTAAAAGATTTATAATTTTTAAAGCATAACCTGAATCAATAATATTAGGTCCATGTACAACTATTCCAATTTTCATAGATTATCACTTAAATATAATTAAAAAAGATATTTATCACTAAAAAATACATTTACAAGATATAATTTAATGGTATTTATAAAAAAATTAATTTTAAAAAATATATTTCATCAAAAGTATATACTTTTCAAAAAAGTTAGAAAAATCTCATCAAAGTTAATTATTATATTTAACTAATTTATAATTTTATAAAATAATTTACACATTTAAAATCATTTAAACAATTTATACTAGTTTAAATGATTTTAATAGCTATTTTTTCTTAGTTTTAATTCTTCTTTTAAATATTTTTGAACCACAAATTTCACAATCATCAAATTCATAGCTATCTGGGAATTCTTTTTTACAACCTTCACATGTTTTTTTCCAATTATAAACTCCTTTTATTCCTTCAGTTAAAACACTTTCATAAGAAATATTTAAAATTTTTAAAACATTTTGCATCGAATAATCATCAGTCATAACTTTAACATTTTTTCCAGAAGATTTAAAATCAATAGCTAAGGATAATAGCATTTTATCAGGATAAGAAAGTCTTAAAGTATCTCCTGATGTGGAAATAGCTAATTCCAAATTTTTTATAGATTTTAAGTCTGGTTCTTTAATAAATAGCTTAGCTTCATTAATTGCTTCATCAAAAATAATTTTCGACTTAATATCTTTAATTTCCTCTGTGATTTGGGAAACTGTGAAATTAAGAGAATTTTTGGGTTGAAACCCACCTATAAAAGCTGAGGCATCTAAAATATAATATGTTTCATCCATGTTAAAGATATTAACTTAAAAATTAATAAAGTTATTTGATAATTAAAAATAATAGAAGTAACATTAAAAAATCATTTGCAAAATTAATAACTTTATAAAAAATATTGAACATTGTTCAAATAATTCATTTGAAAATTATAAAAAATTTAATGATAAATATGATGATTTCAATAAATATTAATAAAAATAGCTATTTAAAGAGAAATATCAGTGTAAAAGTGAAAAATATACATTAAAAAATGTTAAATTAATATTACCTAATCTCAAAAATTAATTAAATTACACGGTTTATTTTAATAAAATGAGACTATATAATTGAATATTTAGAAAAATAAAGAAGAATAGCTAGTTTTGATACTTTACATAAACTTTATAAGTAAGAAGTTATATAATAATAACTTGAAGAGTAGAGCCTTTTCTTAACTCTTATTATCATTGTAAAAATTGGTATTGAATCCGCCTCCAATCCAATTTTGGGCTCTGCTCTCCTCACTACATTTATTCTCTTCTAATCTCTTATAAAAGAAGGAATATCTTTGTTTTTACTTTTATAATGTTTTTAAAAAAATTATTAATAGTTTAAGTATTCTTCACTTGTTTTAACTAATTTTAAATGTTTTGCATTGAAACTATAATTCATTTAAATTTGACTATTAAAAAAATGAAATTTAACTTTCCCACACTAAAATATGTAAATTAAGATAAGATGAAAAAAGTTAAAAAAACCAAAACTGGTGTTTAAATGAAGAGTAAAACAATGGAAAAACATAGAACAAGCTCACCTTCAAAATTATCCTGTGGAGTAATCACACTTAGTGATAGTAAGTATGAAGATTCAAAAAAAGGGATAAATACTGATAAATCAGGGGAATTAATAATAAAAACAATTGAAAAAAAATACTCCATAAATGATTATTGTATAATTCCTGATGAGGCAAAAGAGCTACTTTTAGCTATTGAAAAAATGATTGATAAAAAGATAGATGTTATATTTACAACTGGTGGGACAGGTATTGGAAGTCGGGATATAACTGTTGAAACATTAACTCCTCTTTTTGAAAAAGAATTAACCGGATTTGGAGAAATATTTAGGGGAGAAACTTACAAAGAATTAGGTTCTGGAGCTATTCTTTCAAGAGCTACAGCAGGTGTTTTCAAAAAAACATTGATCTTTGCAATGCCAGGTTCACCTAATGCCGTGAAATTAGGTCTAAAAATAGTTTTTGATGAGTTAAATCATTTAGTTAAACATTTAAAAGAATAGTAAACCGATCAATATTGAAAAATTCTTAATTCCATTTTGTTTAATGAAAATTCTTCCTTCACCTATGATTTTTTCAGATATAATCAATATTTCGATTATCAGAAATATTAAAGAACTTAAGACTATTTTTTTGAGTTTTTTATTAGTTTTTTTTTTTTTTAGTGCTTTCTAAAGCAGAAATTTCATTAAAAGGTGAAAATTTCTCAAAATTAAAGTTAATTTCATATCTTATTTTTTACTTATAGATTTAAATTAAAGTTAGTTTCATATATTATTTTTTACTTATACTTTATATTCTCCTTTCTATCAATGATTTAACCCATCTTGGTGAATTTATTAGGACTATTTATCCATTATCTTCTTTTTTATTTTAAGTTTTTTTTTTTTTTTTTTTTTTATAAGATCTGAAAACATAGATATTTTTTTCTTCAAGTTCTTTAAACAAAGTTACTTCGCCTAATTAATCTAAAATCTACAAAACAACCACTATTACTCAATTTTAATCTTATTTTATCGTTGATTATTATTAGGGGCTCTAAGGAAGCAGTACAATTATGAGTAGTAGCTACAAAAATATTAAAAAAATAGGATAAAATGAATAGGCTTTAGACAAACTAGTGAAAAATGATAGTTGTTTTGGTATTAGCTATTTTAAAAATTTGTTTGAAGATATAAAAAAATTTAAACATTAAAAAAGATAATTTAACCAGAAAACCATGGATATTTATGCAATTAACTATGATCATAATCAAAAGCAGTGAAGACAAAGAATTTTTTCCTACAGTCCAAAAAAATATGAATTATAGGACAGTCAAGTGATAAATTATTTATAATAACTTATCCTATATAATTATTGAAAGAAAGTTTAATAGGGTTACTGTAAACATAGCTTTAAAAGACATATAATGAGAAAAAATCTGGAAAATCTTAATTAATTCAAGATATTAATTTAAATGATAAGATAAAGTTAGAAGTTGAGGAATGTCAACCTTTGATATGCTTTTAAACCTTGATAAAGAGCTGATGAAGGTAAAGATATAATTCATAGTGTTAATGAACTTGAAAAAAGATTTATTAATATTACCTTAACTAACAAGTTGAATCATATATCTTGAAAGATTAGGTAGAAGTAATAAAGATGACTTCGAATTGTTAATTTAAGCTATTGAAAAAGTTCCAAGTGACTCTTTTAATTTAAAATCTCTTTATAGCAAATTTAAGGAGTTAGACACCTTCGAAAAAGAAACTTTAAATAGTTTTTTTCATGTGAGTAAGAGGAGTCCTTCTGAAATATGTATATGTGAAATTGGTCAGTGAAAAAATATTTATAAATAAGTATAGTGTTGGTCAATGCTGTTAAGTTTGTGTTTATATTGATATATAGTTTTGTAGTGGTTTTTTATGGTTTTTGATAATATTGTTAAAGAGTTTTTTGAGTTTATTGAGACAGATGAGTTTTTAAACATTGCTAAATTAAAGCCTAGTGCGTTTACTCGTAAAAGAAAGATGGAATGCTCAAATTTAATTCATTTCATGATTACACGAGGTAGTAATAATACTACTGTGGAATTAGATAAATATTCAAAGGATATGGGCATTCAACCAGTTTCTCGCCAGGCATATTCACTTTCCAGACGACAAATCAAACCCATATCATTAAAATACTTGAACACATGGCTTATTGATAAAATATATGAATTACAAGACTATAAAACATGGAAAAATTATTTAATATTAACTATTGATGGTTATTTGCTTAATTTACCATGGATTGAAGAATTAAAAGAAGAATATGGCGGAATAGCTGGTAAAGATCATGAAATAACCGCAATCAAAGCACAATCTAGTGGATTATATGATTGTTTGAATGAAATAATGATAGACTTTGAAGTAAAACCATACCAAGTCAGTGAAAAAACTTTAGCACTTAAAAACATAGAAAACTCAATTGAAACAATTAAAAACAAAAATCCTCTAATAACATTTGATAAAAACTACGCCTCATTAGAATTATTTAATTATCTCTTAAAATCAAAGATAAACTTTCTTTTCAGAGTAAAAAAAACTGATTATACAAAAGAAAGAAACAATATGGAATCAGATGATGAATTCATCAATATTATTGTTACCGATAGCCGAATCAACCACATTAAAGACCCTGAACTTAAAGAAGAACTTAAAGAAATAAAACAAATTAATTTAAGGGTTACAAGAATAATCTTAGATTCAGAAGAAGAAAAATTTGTAATAAGTAATTTACCAATGGAAAAATTTGATACAAATGATTTAAAAGAATTACACAATCTAAGATGGGAAATAGAAACATCTTACAACACACTGAAAAACAGTTTAGAAGTTGAAAAGATTACTGCCAAAAAAAGATTAACAGTAGAACAAGATTACTATTCAAAAATAATTAACTATAATCTATCAAAAGAACAATAAAGACATAGATAATGATTGACGAAAATAAAAAAACATTGCAAAATAAACCTAAAAACATCCATACAATAATAAAAAACTACATCAACCTAAACTAAAATCAAAGCACTTGTCAGTAGCTAAAAAAAATTCATGAAAAACTTTGTTCAAATAATACCAATAAAAAAGTTCCAAGAATAGCTAAAGCCAAAAACACCAAATAACACTTCAATTGCAAATAAAAAAATTTACTTGATATCCTTAAGTTTTTGGCATAATTTATAATTTAAATTTCAACAATTTTTTTTCATTTATTTATTAATATTTTTATTAATCATTAAATTTTAACAATTTTTTTTTTTTCATTTATTTATTAATATTTTTATTAATCATTAAATTTGATAAAAATTATTTAAATTATAAAATATTATATAAAATTAGCTATGAGCTTAAAAATTTAATTATAAATAATAATTAAAATATTAAAAAGGAAAAAAGTGAAAACCCTAAATTTCTAATGGGTTTAACCCTGAAAACTGAAAGGTATCTAATAACTAATTAAAAAAAATTAATTCAATTCTTTTAATTCGCTAACCTGTATTAATGGTTCTAATTTTATATTTTTAATTTTAAAATTAGCTATAGCTCCTTCTTCCCTATCAACAACAACAAAAGCCCTTTTCACAATTCCTCCCTTATTTTGAATTGCTTCAATAGCTTTTAAAAGTGAATTTCCTGTTGTGGTAACATCTTCAACAAGAATTACATTGTCTCCTCTGCTTAAGTGACCTTCAATCAATTTTGAAGTTCCATATACTTTTTTTTCCTTTCTTATCATAAGTAATGGAATGTTTGCTTCTAAAGAAATAGCTGTAGCTATTGGAACAGCTCCAAGAGCAGGTCCCGCAACTTTATCAATAGAATCATCTTTAATTTTTTCAAAAATAAGCTTAGCTATTGTTTTCAGTATTTCAACATTTGTAATAGCTTTTTTCATATCAATATAATAATCACTTTCTTTTCCTGAAGATAAAATAAATTTACCACTTTTGAAAACCTTGTTTTCTTGTAAAATTTTTATTAAATAATCTTTAGAATCCATTTAAAAATACAACCTATAAAACCATACATTATGTAGTGTATCAAATAATCATTGAATAAAAAAAATTCATTTCATGAAAAATCATGAAACATGATGAGTAAGTATTAAAAATTCATTTCTCAAATACCCTTGAACATACAAAACAATAATTTATAGCTATTCATTTTCAAATGTATCTTTTAAAATAATTTTATCCCCAATGCTTCTAATTAAATCAAAGGGAATAACATTTTCTCCTTTAGAAATATTTAAAGTTTCAGAGATACTTCCTTTTTTCAAAATTAAAGATTCAATTAGCTGTGTATCTGGATTAAATTCAATATCAGAAACTTTTCCTACAACAAATGCATCTTTGTTTAATACTTCTTTTCCAATAAGTTCTTTAACAAATTTCATAGGTTATTCCTTCTTTATTATTTATATGAGATTATGACTTAGCTATTCTATAGAATATATGTTATGTTTTTGTAATTAGTTTGAAGATATTTTTAGCATATGTTTACATAAATAAAAAGGATAGAAATAGCTAAGCATAGTTTATTTATCTTTATTTAGTTGAAAGAAAACTTTTCAATATAATCTTTGTATTTTTAAGTATTTAACTATATCTTTTTAAATAACATTATAGTGAAATTAATTATTTTGAAAAAAATAAAATAAATAAAATATTGATAAAATTTAATGAAAATTAATTTTATAATTAAAATATTATATTTTTTTAAAAATAAATATATTCCTGGTGTTTATTTTTAAAAAAAATAATTAGTGTTAATTATTTAATTAATAAATATGTCATGAGTGTTCATATTTTAAAAAAAATTATTATTTTTAATTATTTATTTAATAAATATGTTTTGAGTATTTATATTTTAAAAAAAATTATTATTTTTAATTATTTATTTAATAAATATGTCTTGAGTATTTATATTTAAAAAAAAGCAATTATTATTAATTATTTAATAAATAAAAAAAGAGTATAAAAAAAATAATAAAATAGAAAAAAAGGAAAGAATATATAATAGCTAATAAATTAGAAAATAAAGAATATTAACTAATCACTGTCACTATCGCTCTCATCATCTCCTTTGTTCCAATTTATAATTCCATAAGCTACACATAATAAAGTGGAAATTATTAAAAGTAAGTAACCACTTAAAACCCAAGGATCAGGTATTCCTAAAATCATCATTGTTTTCACCTAAATATCAACTAATATTATTGCTATTTTCCACTAATTTCTGTTTTTTGGTTGTTTTTAGAATTATTTGAACCTATACCCTCATAACATTTTTCAATATGTTCTTTAGCCATTGGTTTTGTAAGTAAACTTACAACAATAGTAAATATGAAAGATATTGGAACAGCTATTATTAATGGATCAATTGTTGGCCAAGGAACAGCTGGAATCAAATATGGCTGACCTGTTAAAAATTCACATATTCCTAAACCTTCAGCTGTTTTTCCAAAGAAAAAGATAAGCCAAAAAAGACTAACTGTAGTTCCTGAAACAAGTCCAGCAATAGCTCCTTCACGAGTAGTTCTCTTCCAAAAGAGGGCACATAGATAAACACTTAAAAATGCAGCTGCACATATTCCATAGAAAAGAGCAGTTCCTTGAGCTACTACTCCACCAGGAAGTACTAAAGCAAGTACAAAAGATAATACAACAGCTATTAAAATTCCTATTCTTGTTAAAGATATAGAACCAATTTCTTTTTTCTTCTTCAATGTTTCATAAATATCTCTTCCTAAAGAAGTTCCTTGAGCATGATATTGTGAACTTAATGTAGACATAGCTGCAGCAAGTAAAGTTAAAAGGAAGACATAAGTAAACCATTCAGGTAAAGCTAAGTTAATAAATGTAGGAATTATTTTATCAATATTTCCACCAACCATATCAACAGCTATTTGTCCAAAATGATTAAGGAAATAAACATTAGTTAATGATCCAACGATGTAAGCACTTCCAACAGTTCCAGTTATGAATAATCCACCCATTAAAACTGCTCTGTTTAATCCTTTATCGGATTTTACAGTCATGAATCTAACAACAAGTTGTGGTTGAGCAAGTACACCAATTCCAACACCGATTATAATTGTAGAAACTAGTGACCACCAAAATGGACTTCCAAGCTCTGGAAATGTAGTCCAGCCACCTCCACCTGGGAAAAGATAAGCCATATTTGTTAAAGCAGTATGAGCTTCTACTACACCACCAAGATTCCAGTAAGTAAATATTAGTAAAAACAACATTCCACAAAACATTATCGTTCCTTGAAGTGCGTCAGTATACATTACTCCTTTTAATCCTCCAGATATAACATAGAATGCCACAACTACTGATAAGATAAGTAAAGACAAGTGAAAATCCAAGGAAAGAGCTGTTTCCATAAATCTACCAGCACCAATAAGAACAACTGAAGCGTAAATTGGCATTCCAAAGAATATTACAGCACCGCTAAAATATTGAATGAACTTACTATTAAATCTTCTTGATAAAAACTCTGGAAAAGTTAAAGAATCTAAATTACGTCCCATTCGACGGGTTCTTTTTCCTAAAAAGATAAATGCTATCAAAACTCCGATAAATACATTTAAAAATGTTAACCAGAGTAAACTCATACCAAATTGTCCTGCAACTCCACCAAATCCAATGATAGCTGCCGTACTAATGAATGTTGCTCCATAGCTTAATGCCATAACATAAGGATGGGTTTTTCTCCCAGCAATAAGAAATTCTTCCGAAGACTTAGAACGTTTCCATGCTAAGTATCCTACACAACAAACTACAGAAAAATAAATTACAAGAACTATAGTTAAAATCACCAAATCCATATTTAAACCTCAAATAAATCAATATAATTTACTTCATATACTCAATTATCTTCTAATATTAAAAATCTCTTTATATTTTTAATAAAAATCATTTTGATTAATAGCTAAGCATATAAAATTAAATGTGAATTATAATAGCTATTAAAAAAGTTTGTTATAAACAAATAGTCACATTAGCTAAAAGCCTTTAAAAAGTTTGTTAAAAACAAACAGTTACATAAATCTAATAATAGCTATATAAAAATCATATACTAATGTAATCATGAATTAAAGCTTATTAATTATGATTAATCAAATGATAACTAAAGTAATATCCATATAATTCGTGAAACTATAAGACTTCTTTGTTCACTTGATTATATAAATCTTTATAAATGATTCTTATTATTTCAGTTAGCTAAATTGATTAAAAATTTTAATAAGGGTTATGAAAAAACTAAAAAAAAAAAATAATTATTATCCTTTAAAATCAATTAAAGGATTTTTGGATTTTTAAAAAAAAGGATTTGTTTTAAATTGCATATAATGAAATTTAAAAGTTTTTAAGCTCTATTATCTTCGATTTTTATCTTTTTTAAAAAATAAATTCATCATATGATCTATTTTTAAATATAACCTTTTAAAAAACATTTATTTCAATAATAAATAAATAAATAATTGTAAATAATAATAGCTAATATAAAAGTATTAATAAAAATTAATTATTTTAAACCATTTATTCAAAATCATGTTTGTTTTTAAAATATAAATTTTCATGAACTTTATCAAATTCACTATAAAAAAATAAAAAATCAGTAAATGTTTAAAAAAAGTTTAAAATATATAGAATGTTTAAAAGGAGTAAAAAATCTTTAAAGTGTTTAAAATGAGTAAAAAAATTTATATAATGTTTAAAAAAAGTTTAAAATCTATAGAATGTTTTAAAAAAGTAAAAGATATATAAAATGATTTAAAAAGTAAAGATCATTTAATAGAAAAAAATGGCTCTTTTGAGCCAATAATTATATTATATCGAGTGTTAAATTCCTATTGCAGATTTTAAATTATTAACACTAGGAGATTTACCAATTTTCACATTGTAAGTAATAGCCACACCTGAAAATCGAAACTTCTTCCTATTTAAATAGGATGTAAGTGAGTTAACAGCTACTTTTTCACTTTTCTTATTATCATAAACTGTTACTTTCTTATTGGAAACCTTAGATATAGCTATAAAATGCAATTTATTGTCACTGCCTTTAACTCTTAATATAGCTTTACCTTTTGCCAGTGCTGTTTTTAAGGTATTCGCTTTGATATTTTTCCTAGCTATATATCTTTTGGAAACTTCCCAGTTTAAAACACTACTTATAGCATTGCTACTTATATAGGCATTTTTTCCACTGAATTTTTTTGAACCCAAATTATTTGTGGAAATATCTGCAGCTAAAAGTTTTAATGCGAGTGATCCTTTATTTGTTTTTGTGTAAAGTCTTGATAAAGAGTTTACTGCAGAATTCACTACTTTATTCGATGCAACATTATTTACAAATTTAAAAATCTTAGAACCTGCTGTAAGACTTACTTTACTTGAACGAGTTTGACCAATAGCTAAAGCCTGTTTAACTTGACGAGTATAAGAAGAACTTTTTGCAAGTTTTCCTGCAGAATTCAGTGTGTAAGCATTTTTACCATCCCAAATTCCTATTGCACTATTTTTTTCATATATTGCTCCTCTTTTCAATGATAATCCATTGGAGGATATTTGTGATATATCTTCGTCTGTAAAATCTAAACGACGCATCTCAGTATAGAGTTTAGAAATAGCAGTATTGTCGGCTGAGTCATATAACCAGTGAGCTAAAGTTGTAGCTGTAGAACCCAGTCTTATCAATTCAGCTATATAATTTTTTCTGGTTTTATCCTCTGATGAATTACTCTCTTTTAATCGGGTTTCTATATTTGGAGAAATTTCAAAAGGTTCTGAAATATTTTCAGAAACCTTTGCATTGGTCCCTGAAACTTCAAGGTTTTTTGATTCAATTTCTGCTGCTGCAGTCACATTTTCTATTGCACTCAAACAACCAAAAAAGAGAACAATACTTAAAAAAAATGTTATAAAATATCTGGATTTCATAAAATTAATCGCCTCAATTATAAAAATTCATATAAAATATTTATATTTTTATTTATTAATCAAAAAAAAATTACTATTTTTTACTAAAATATAATTAATATTTACACTAAATATTATATTTAATTTCACACTACATATTATATATTATTTAATCATATTTACTCTATATATTATAATTCACTAGATTTAAAAAAAACTAGGTTATTATATTTTAATTAATTATGCAAATTAAGAGAGTGATATATTTGTATATTTCATAATATATAATACTTATCATATTATTAAAAAAAATGACAATTATTATATATAAGATATTTTCTTAAAAAAGAATAGTGATTATGAAAGCAAATTAAAGTGTTTTCATAATAGGAATACACAAGTATAGATTCATCAAGTACAGAAGAGCTAAATTATTTTTAAATTAAATAAATTTAATATTAAAAGTATTAAAAAAGAATAGTATAATAGAATAAATTAATTTACTGATTAAAAGATAGTAAGTTCAGAAATAAGGGATAAGTAAGGGATATTATGGTATGGAATAAAAAAGCAGAATGTATGGAAATAGAAGAAAAAAAAGAGTTACAGTTGAAGTTACTTAAAGACACAGTAAAAAAAGCTTATGATAATGTACCATTTTATAAAAAACGCTTTGATGAAGCAGGAATCACACATGAAGATATTCAATCACTTGAAGACATTGAAAAACTTCCATTTACTACAAAAACAGATTTAAGAGATGCTTATCCTTTTGGAATGTTTGCAGTACCAGATGACGATATAGTTGAAATCCATACCTCATCTGGAACAACGGGAAAACCAACAGTTTCAGGATACACTGAAAAAGACATTGAAATATGGTCCGAAGTTGTAGCAAGATCAATAACTATGGCTCTTGGAACAGAAGGAGATAAAATACAAAATTGTTATGGTTATGGTTTATTTACTGGAGGATTAGGTATCCATTATGGTAGTCATAAAGTAGGAGCTACTGTTATCCCAATTTCAGCTGGAAATACTAAAAGACAAGTAGAAGTGATGAAGGATTTTCAAAGTACTATTCTTACATGTACTCCCTCTTATGCACTGTATTTAGCTGAAGTTCTTGAAAAAGAAGGATTAAATCCTGAAGAAATTAGTTTAAAGTCAGGAATTTTTGGGGCTGAAATGTGGACTGAAGAAATGAGAGAGGAACTAGAAAGAAGACTTGGTATTGTTGCATTAAATATCTATGGATTAACTGAAATTATTGGTCCTGGTGTAGCTCAAGAATGTACAGCTAAAGCAGGTTTACATATTTCTGATGATCACTTTTATCCAGAAGTTATTGATGTAAAAACTCATCAAGCTTTAGAAGAAGGAAAAAAAGGAGAACTCGTTTTAACGACATTAACAAGAGAAGGAATGCCAATAATTAGGTTTAGAACCAAAGATATCACAGCTCTTAGAATAGGTAAATGTGAATGTGGCAGAACATTGGTAAGGATGGATAGAATTACAGGTAGAAGTGATGACATGCTTAAAATACGAGGAGTTATGGTTTTTCCATCCCAAATCGAGCGAGCATTACTTAAAATCGATGATTTAAGTCCAAACTACCAGATAATTGTTACAAGACCAAAACATCTTGATGAACTCGAAGTTCGCGTTGAAGCTTCTGCTGAGCTATTTTCAGATGAAATGAAAAAAATGGAAGAAGTTGAAGCTAAAATAGCTAATAAAATACATAAAGAAATTGGACTTAGAGTAAATGTATCATTAACCGAACCAGAGACTCTTCCAAGGAGTGAAGGTAAAGCAGTTAGAGTTTTAGATTTAAGAAAATTTGACTAAAAATGAATAAAAGTTAGTGATAAAACTTTAATCTCAAAATTGATTTTAAGATAATAAATTAAAAATTATTGATTATTAATTATTTATTACTATTTTATTTTAACTAAAACTCATTAATAATCTTATTATCATTAATAAAATCATAAATTAGCTTTATTATCATTATAACTAATAAATTATTAGAATAACTATAAATTAATAAATTATTTAGAATAACTATTAAATTAGTAAATTATTTAGAATAACTATTAAATTAGTAAATTATTTAGAATAACTATAAGTTAATAAATCTATTTCAAATAACTATTAAGTTAATAAATTATTTAGAATAACTATTAAACCATTAATTATTTTATATGAATAAAAATTATTGTTTATTTATTAATACAAAGGAAGTATTTTATGGAAATAAAACAAATATCAGTATTTATTGAAAACAGGAAAGGTAGATTAAAAAAAGCTATTGATACTCTTTCAAAAGCTGAAATCAATATAAGGGCTCTTTCAATAGCTGATCATGCTAAATTTGGTATTTTAAGACTAATTGTTTCAGATAATGAAAAAGCAAAAAATGCTCTTGAAGAAAACAAGTTTGTTGTAAAAGAAAATGATGTAATAGTTGTTGAAATTCCCGATAAACCAAATGGATTAAATTCACTTTTAGAAATATTAAATGATGAAAATATAAATGTTGAATACTTATATGCATTTGTAGCTAAAACTGACGACGCTGTTGTTGTTGTGAGATTAGAAAATGTTGAAGAAGGAATAAAAGCTTTAAAAGCTAAAAACGCGAATTTATTGACAAGGACATATATTGATAATTTGTAAAATTAAATATATGCAAGAGAAATAAATTTGTAAAATAAAAAACTTAATTTATGGATGAAATATATTTGTAAAATTAAAAACTAAATATACGACGGAAATAAATTTAAAAAATTAATCAAGATTCTGAATCTTTGATTAACTTAGTTAAATCCTCTCTTGAATAACCTAACTCAATAAATAGCTTTGAAATAGAATCAGAAAAATCATTACTATTTTTTATTTTTTTCCATTTTTTAAAATCATTTTTTAGTATAGAATTAATAAGTAGCTGAACTGTTATCAATGTATCTCCATCAATAGCTACTAAAACTTTTTTGTCTTTAAAATATCCTTTTGGGTCAACTAAATTAAAATTTTCATCAGAATTATCTCTTTGAATTATTGCATTCTTAATTTCATATGTCATAGTACACACCCTTTTAATTTTAGTAAATAAATAACAATTTAAAATTTTAAATCTTTATTTTACTTTTCAAATCATTATTTTAAATTAACAGCTATTATTAACGATTTTAAATAAGTTTAAGGTTATTGATCTTTTTTTAAATAAACTAATTTATAATGATTTTTGTAATAATAAATAAAAATAATTATTAATTTTATTTAAAATATTTTTAGTGCTTTTTTTGATAATTAATAAGAATATTATATTTTTAATTAGAATAATCTTAATTAATTTTCTTAATAAATAAATAAAATAATTATTATTTTTAATTAAAATAATCTTAATGATTTTTATTTTTCAAATTTTCAATTAACATTGGATTTAACTGCATTATATCCGTTTTCAATAGCTTTTAAGTTCATATCATGGAAACGCTCATTTAAATTATTTTTCATTGCTTTTATAACTGCTTCTTTTGATAATGGAAAAGTGTCATTAGCTATTGCAGAACCTAAAAGAACCATATTCAAAGATAAAAGACTACCAGCATCTTTAGCTAATTTTTCTCCTTCAATAGGAAAAACATGTTTGTAATTATCATTTAAAATAGCTATTATTCTAGCTATTTCTGGATAATTTTGATTTGACTGACTTAAAGTAGAAGGTATTATTGGAAGTGTGTTAAAAATTATTTTTGTATTTTTATTAGCTTTTTTAAGACCTCTTACAGCTTCAATTGGTTCAAACCCAAGAATAACATCTGCTTCTGCTTCTTCTATTATTGAACTTTTATAATCTCCGATTTTAAGTTCTGTAGATACGACACCTCCTCTTTGAGACATTCCATGTATTTCGCTTAGTACAACCTCATATCCTTCATTCATAGCTGCTTCACCAATAATTACAGATGTTTTAATTATTCCTTGTCCACCAACACCACAAACATAAATACTATAAGATTCTTTTTCATTAAACATAGCTATCACCCAAAACCCTTTTATTAGATATTATTATTAGAATTTTCATTGTATTTTAACCTTAATAGCTTTTTCATTACACATTTGAAGACAAGTTCCACAACCTTTACAGATACCCTCATCAATTATAACCTGCTCATCTTTTGTAGAAATAGCTGGACAAGCAAGAGTGTTTACACAATCTAAACATTGATTACATTTGTCCTGAATAATTTCCATTGGGTTTTTCTTTTTTTGCCCTTTGATAAGAGTGCAAGGATATTTAGCTATTATAACCGCAACACCATCAAATTCTAAGGCTTTTTTATAAGTGTCAACTGTTTTTCTCAAATTAATAGGGTTTATAGTTTTAACAAACTCACAACCAGCAGCAATAGCTATTTTTTCTATTGAAATTTCAGGAGCTAAATCACCCATTCCATCTACAGGAAGTCCTGGGTGTGGCTGACCTCCAGTCATAGCTGTGGTTCTATTATCCAAAACTGTAAGTACAAATCTGTGTTTATTGTGGACTGCATTTACAAGAGGAGGGATACCTCCGTGGAAAAATGTTGAATCTCCAATAAAGCTTATAATTCTTTGATTAGTAGCTGCTGAAAAACCACAAGCATTTCCTATACTTGCTCCCATAGATAAAAGATAATCTGCAGTTTTATAAGGAGGACTGATTCCTAAAGTATAACAACCAATATCTGAAGAAAATATTAAATCTTCCTCAGCTATTCCTAGTTCTTCAGCTGCTTTTTTAACTCCAAAATAAGTAGATCTATGAGAACAGCCAGCACATAATGTTGGTGGTCTATTAGGTAGCTCATCCATTAAATTAGCTATTTCTTCACTTATAGAAGAATCAATTTTTTGAGAAAAGTCATTTTCAACAGGTTTTTCATAACAATCAATATCAACACTTGTTCCCATTGATTTAAGTTTTTTATATAATTCTTCTTTTTCAATTTTGCCAGTAGAATCAATATTATTTAAAACTTTATTAAATGAATTTCTAATAATATCTGGAGTAAATTCATAGATTAATGGGAAAATACCATTTAACTTACCAAAAACAGGAATATCTAAATTATTTTTTCCTAAAACAGCTAATATTTCTTTTTCCATTATTGGATCAACTTCTTCTACAACAAAAACCCCATCTAAATCTTTAACAAAATCAAAAATCCTATCTCTTCCAAAAGGATAAGAAAAACCAAGTTTTAAAATATCCATTTCAAGATTATCTTGATTTACAATATCATATGCATAATTAAAAGCACCACCACTAGCTATTACTCCTAATTTCAGATTACTATTTTTATTAAATTTGTAAACTTCATTTAAATCAGATTCATTAGCTACACTTTCAATATTTTTGATTTTACACACTAGCTCTTTATGCATTGTAAGTGCATTAGCTGGTACAGGTACAAACTGTTTTTGATCTTTTTCAAAGTAAGCTTTTTCCCAATGACATTTATTTTCATCGTTACTATTACTATTACTATCACTACTTGTATTATTAGTATTACTATTGCTGTTGGTATTATTATTATTATTTTTATTATTATTTGAAAGGTTTTTAGAAGATATTTCTCCCAATTCTACTATTCCTCGCATATGAGAAATACGTGTTGTTGTACGAAGTAAAACAGGGATATTAAATTTTTCAGAAAGTTCAAAACCATATTTCATCATGTCTTTTACTTCTTGAGGATTTGATGGTTCTAAAAAAGGTAAATTTGCAAGTCGAGCATAATTCCTAGTATCTTGTTCATTTTGCGATGAATGGATAGAAGGATCATCAGCAACAAGTACTACCATTCCTCCATTAACACCAGTATAGACTGCACTTACAAAAGAATCAGAAGCTACATTTAATCCCACATGTTTCATAAAAACGAATGATCTAAGACCACTAGCTGCACTCGAGGCAGCAACTTCCATAGCTACTTTTTCATTAATAGAAAATTCAAAAAACATTCCAGCGTCTTTAGCTATTAAAGATAGAATATTTCCTATTTCAGAAGAAGGAGTCCCTGGGTATGTAGAGGAAATTGAAACTCCTGCTTCAATAGCACCTCTTACCGCTGCTTCATTACCTAAGAGAAAAAGTTTATCACCAGATTTACCTTTGACTAACTGTTTTAAATCCATTATTTCTCACCATAAAGTTTAGCTATTGAATATAAAAATATTTTTTAATTAATAATTTGATTTCTCAATAGCTACTTAAAATTATTTAAATAGAGTAATCAGAATTAATTAAAGATTATTTAAATACTAGATACTAATCATCTATTAATTCTTATAAAATCTAGATAAAAAATACTAATAAATAAGTAATATTAATAATTCAGATATACTTTTAAAATTATTAATAAATATAATTTTTGATTAATTATAATTAATAATCATGATAAAATAGAAATATTTTAAAATATATTCATGGATAAATGAAAGCTTTTAAAAAATGTATTAGAAAAATTCTTTTTTTAAAATAAATAGCTATTGTGATTAAATATTTTATTTTATAAGTCTTATTAATATTATTTTTTTTAAATATTACTTTTTAATACCTATTTAAAGAAATAAAGAATTATTATAAAAATTTATTAATCAAAAATTTATTTTTTAAAATATGATGGGATACTATAAAAACTTTATCTTAAAATCAAATTAAATGAAATATAATATTATAAAGAATATATTAAAGATAAATCAAGAAATTAAAGATAAAGAATATTAAATAGCTATTTTCATTAATGAAAAAGTACTCTTAAAATAAATAAAAGAAAATTCAATTTTTAAAAAGATTTAAATAAAAAAAGTATTCTATAGTGTTTTTTAAATGTTTGTTAAATTAATAAATTATAATTTAAGTAAATTTTGATAAAATGAATAATAAGTTTCACAATGATTATTTTAAAATAATAGAGAATAGCTACAGCCAGTATTAACAACTGTAGCTCATTTTACACTCTATTACTAATTTTCATTTTAAGGGGGAGAATATATTTAAAAACCCTTCATTGAAAATTGTTATAATGGATAAAAGACAAAAAATATAGCGTAGGGGGAGGCTTATTAATTTTTTGCCTTGTTTATCTAATATAAAAATCACATAAACTAGGATAAATATAATAATGTTCAACAAATTCACAATCTAAAAATTTTTTATTTTTAAATTTTTTCTATTCTTGAATATTGAAACAGTTTTATAAACTCATCCTTCTATACGAACAGTTTAATCATCATCCTATATAAACATGACTATTTTTTACATACAGTTATGAGAATATGTATGATGATTCAAATTTTTAAAAATTTTTATATATTCCTGAAAAGGCTTTTTATGATTAATAAGTTATATAAAAATTATTTATTTTAAAAAATATTAAGTATAGAATAAAAATTCCTCATGAAGTTTTATTTAATGTATCTATGACTAATTTTATAAATTATTAATACATACTTTTTTCTTCATCAGAATATTTGACAAAAACATTTATGAAAAAAAGTAAAATACTATTTATTACAGAATATACATATTAAGAAATAATCATTTTATTATACTCAATAATAATTGTTAATATTGATGCTGTAAAAATTTTACCTCTTATCCCATATTGTCCAGTTAAAAACATTTTCAAATGAGAAATTTATATTATAATTAGGAAATATATATTGTAGCTAGAAAATATGTATTATAATTAGGAAATATGTATTGTAGTTATGAAATTTATATTATAATTAGGAAATATATATTATGCTGAGTATTTTTTTAAGAGGCGAAATTATACACAAAATAAATATTCTTTAATTTAAAAAACGTTAATCATAGGCGATTATTTTTATGAATTATAATCATAAGCACTATTTTTGGAGATAAAAATGATAGAAATTCAGGTTTTAAGGTATGATAAAGAGAAAGATAGAGAACCTTATTTTGAAAAATATAAAATTGAAAAAAGCAATAAAATGAAAATTTTAGATGCTTTAATATATATTAATGAAAATTATAATGGTAATCTAAGTTTTAGAAGCTCTTGTAGAGCAGGACAGTGCGGCTCTTGTGGATTAAAACTGAATGGGAATCCTGTGCTTGCTTGTAAAAATGAAGTAGAAGATAAATCTATTCTTGAACCATTGGATTTTCCAGTTATAAAAGATTTTATTGTTGATAACGGGGAAATCGAAAATAAAGTAGCTAATATGAATCTATGTCTTGAAAAAGTAGAAGATGAAGTAACTAATGAGTTATCAGACACAACAGCTACTAATACCTCAATGAATATTTGTGCTTGTCCTTCTATTATTGGAAGCGAAGAGTGTATGGATACTAAAAAGGTTAGAAGTTGTATAGAATGCTATTCCTGCCTTTCAGCATGTCCAGTAATAAAAGAAACTGAAAATTTTGCAGGACCCTATTTTATGAGGTATCTTTCTAAATTTGACTTTGATCCAAGAGATAGTGGAGAGCGAACAAAAGAAAGTGTAGAAAATGGTCTTTATTATTGTACAAGCTGTGGAAAATGTGGGGAAGTATGCCCTAAAGAAATCAATAGCTTTGGGGATGCAATAGAAAAAGTAAGAGCATTAGCTTTTAGAAAAGATTTAGGTCCACTTGAAGCACATATAAATGTTGCAGAAACGATAAAAGACACTGGTCGTTCTATTGAATCATTAGGAGAAAAATTCATTGAAACCATTAACAAAGTAGCTAAAAAAGAGGATAATTCATCAAGTGAAAAAAAGATGGTGAAACCAAAAATAGCTATTTTCACAGGGTGTATGGTGGATTATAGACTTCAAAATGTTGGATTTGCCCTTATTGATGTATTAAAAGAAAATGGAGTAGATGTAGATGTTCCTCAAGGACAAGTATGTTGTGGATCACCACTTCTAAGAACTGGACAAACTGACATTGTAGAAGACCTAGTTAATAAGAACAATGAAATATTCTCTAAATATGATACTATAATAACTGTTTGTGCAGGTTGTGGAGCTACTTTAAAGAAAGATTATCCAAAATATGGAATTAACTTAAATATAGTAGATATTAGTGAATTTTTAGCTAGCAAACTCAATACAAAAAATATGAAAGATTTAAATTTAAAGGTTACTTATCATGACCCATGCCATTTGGTTCGAGGTCAAGAAATTGCAAATGAACCACGAGAAATACTTAAAAAAATCAAGGGCGTGGAATTTGTAGAAATGGAAAAACCAGATCAATGTTGTGGAGCTGGTGGAGGAGTTCGTGCAGGTAAACCTGAAATTGCTCTTGGTCTAGGTAAAAAGAAAGCAGATATGATAAAAAAATTAGGTGTTGATGCTGTAATAAGCATATGTCCATTCTGTCAGTATAATATCCAAGATGCATTAGAAAATGAAAATTCTGATATAAAAGTTATGAACATATTAGAACTTTTGAAAATGAGCTATGGTATTAATGGTGGTGAAAATAAAGAAAGATAGGACTTTTAGCTATTATTTATATTAACTAAACAGTTTAAAATGATTTAATAAACAATTTAATCAACTTTAATAAGCAATTTAATAAATAGCTAAACAAAACTCTTTTTATAATTTTTATTATTTTCTTCTTGAAATAAAATATTTTAATTAATGAGCCATATAATATTAATTTATTTTAAAAAAACAATTGTTGATTCTTTTAATTTTTAAAATAAACCTTAAATTTTTATCTTTAAGAAAAATATAGATTATAATTTTTTTAATTATTTAAATAAATGAATATGATAATTTTAAAAATTATCATTTCTTAAAACTTTATCTCCCCAATTATATTTTTCATGAAATTTATAAATTTCAAAATAAAAAAAATTTATTTTCTATTTTCTTTGAAAAAGGGTTATCAATAAAAAGAATTATTTTTAATATTTATTTTCTATTTTCTTTGAAAAAGGATTATCAATAAAGATAATTGTTTTTAATATTTCCATGAGCATATAAAAGCAAAAAACAGGCTTTATTTTCTATTAACTAAATTAAAAATTAGCTATATAATAAAAATATTTTAGAAAAAAATAAAAATATATTAATTATAATAAACAAAGATGATAAAAGATTAATTAAAAAAAGTTTATTAAGGGGGTTATTGAAGTAGGAGATATAAAATCAGAGAAAAAAATCATAGTTGATGATGATAACACTAATATTGTTAAAGAAGCAGAAGTTGATGAAATTAAATCAACATCTAAAGCAAAATTAACATCTAAAAATAAAAAAAGTTCTACTCATGAAAGGATATTACTATCTAAAAACCATAAAAGAGTTGAAGAAAATATATTTGTTGTTTTTGTTGAATGTGAATCATCAGGGAATGTGGGTTTCTTAGCTAGAGCTATGGCTAACTTTGGTTTAAAAAATTTGATTTTAATTAATCCATGTGAGCTTAAAAAAGAAGCTTATTATCAAGCTATGCATGCTAAAAACATTGTAGAAACTGCAAAAGTCTTTGAAACTATTGATGACTTTTTAAAGAAAGAAAACATTGATTTTATTGTTGGTTCGACTGGAACTCCAGGAGGAAGCTATAATTTAGCACGAATTCCTATAAAACCAGAGGAATTAGGTAAATCCATAAATTTAAACAATAAAATAGCTATTTTATTTGGTAGAGAAGGAAATGGTCTATATAATCATGAAATTGATCTTTGTGATATTATAGTGAGTATTCCAACCAATCATTCTTATCCCATTATGAATATCTCTCATGCAGCAGCTATTATTTTTTATGAAATATTTAAAAATAGAAATGAATTTCCTGTTGAAGGATTAGAAGAAGCTACATCAATTGAAAAAAAGTATTTATTAGCAGATATGGAAAAAATTGTAGCTATTTTAGACCTTCCTAAACATAAGCAGAAAACAGCTATTAAATCTTTTAAAAATATTGTAAATAGAGCATTTATCACAGGCAGGGAAGTTCATACATTGAAAGGAGTGCTTAGAAGAATAATAATGAAATTATAATTATAATAACAATTATTCTAATATAAAAATTTTAAAGAAAAAGCAAAAATGAACTAAATCAAAATTATTAATTAAAAAAGATTTGAGTTTATCAATACTATCACATAGCTAAGTAGAAAAGATAAAATTTATCAAATAAGCTAAATAGGATAAATAAACTCTATGGAATTAGTTAAATTGGGTTAATAAGCTCTTCAAATTAGTTAAATAGAATTCGATAAGATTTATCCAATTAGTTAAATTGAATTAATAAGATTAAAAAAATTTATTTTAGGAATTAATTAATGACAATTTTAAGTGATATATATATTAAAAAGTTCCTTAAAGAAGGAAAAATTCTAATAAGTCCTTTAATAGATCCTGAAAGACAAATTCAACCATCTTCAGTAGATTTAAGAATAGGAAATGAGTTTAAAGGATTTAAAATCATTAAAAAACCATATATTGATCCTAAAGATCCTGAAAACATTGATTCTTACATGGAATCTGTTCATGTTGAAGAGGGGGAAGCTTTTATTATCCACCCTAATGAATTCACATTAGCTACCACTTTAGAAACTGTTAAAGTTCCTGATAATTTAGTAGCTAGGGTTGAAGGAAGATCTTCGATGGGTAGGCTTGGAATAACAATGCATGTAACTGCAGGTTTCATAGATCCTGGCTTTGAAGGTAAAATTACTTTAGAAATATCAAACATTGGAAAAATGCCAGTGGCTTTGTATCCTGGGCAGCGAGCTTGTCAAATTGTGTTTGAAACTATGACTTCTCCAGCTGAAAAACCTTATGGACATCCTGACAGAGATAGTAAATATATGGGGCAAACTAAACCAGAAGGTAGTCGTATAAAACAAGACTATGAATTAAGAAGATAAAAATTTAATATTTATATCCTCCCATTATTCTTTGAATTAAAAAGATATAAATTTAATATTTTTATAAAATTTTTTTATTTAAGATTTAAAAGATGAAT